>NZ_CAURPW010000007.1 GCF_963526985.1 uncultured Campylobacter sp. | reverse complement strand
TGATTAAAATCTTAGTCGGCGTTCCTTTTTTATAAATGCTCACTGAATACAAAAAGCGGACTAAAAACGAAACTACCGATAAACCTCGCCGTCGATGATTGCCATAGTTTTATTGTCCTTGCCCAACGGCGGAGCGTAGAAAAAGCTGTGGCGAACGACCGTACCGTCGTCGTATTTTAGCGTTAGCTCGCCTTGATCGAGCGTATATGAGCCCTCGTCGCTGCGCGATTTTGAGCTGCCCCCACCTATGCCGCCGCCGGCGGTACCCGAGGTTGCCGTAGCATACGACGATCCGCCCGAGCTAAAGCGCCCTTTGCCGTCAAAGCAGTAGTATCCGCTCACGCCTACGCTTACCGTATCGCTGCCGCCCGACCAGCCGTGCAGGGACGACGAGCTGTCCTTGCGAAACGAGAAGCACTCTTTTGGCATTTGGCTTGAAATTTGCGCCTGAAACATATAATACCCCGTGCCGATGGAGTTCCACAAAAAGGTGCAGTCGTCGTTCTCGCAGTAGTAGCTCGTATCGTAGTTGTCGTTGCTGGTTATCGTTAGGATGCCGTCTTTAACCTTATACGTGCCGTCGATGCGTGTGCGCCAGTCGGGCTTTTCTAGTCGGCTCGCGTAGGTGCCGTCGTCGCGTAGATAAAAGGAATAATCCTCGCTCGTGTTTAAAAGCATATTAAATTTCGTACCGCCAAATACCCCCGAGCCTTTTTTGCTTGCTCCGGCGCTACTATGTTTGACGCTAGAGTCCTTTGCGGGTTTTGCGGACTCGCCCGAATTTGAGCTTGATTTGCTTGCTTTTGCTTGCGCGCTATTTGCGCTTTTTTTAAAGACGAACAAGACCTCTTGCCCGTCCGCGACTTGTTTGTATTCGAGCATGCCGTCTTTTAGCCAAAACTCGCCCAGCCCTTTAGCGCTAAGAGCATATTTTCCGCCGCCTAGACTTTTGTAGCCGCTTTTGCCGGCGCTCTTGTTGCACGAACCGTCCTGGTTTACGCCCACGATGCCTACCGTCGCTTCATCGCCGCTGATCTCAAAAAACGAGTCGCCAAAGCACTTTTGTCCCGCGACTTTAAAGCTCTGCCCCTGCGCCTTTAGCGAGACTAGCTCCCATCTGCCCTCGATCTCGCTTAAATTTGGCCCACCGAGTCTTGCTTGATTTACGGCGCCGTTTACGATGCCGGCTAAATTTACCTCGTCTTTTTTAAAGGTAAATACGATTTCGCCGCTGTCCGTGCCTTGTTTGTATTCGAGCGAGCCGTTATTTAGCCGTAGCTCTGCGCCGCCAAGCGAGTATCTGCCGCCGCCTAGGCTTTTTAGGGCAAAGTCGTGTTCGGCTTTTTCGCATGAGCTGCCGCCCGCGCTGCTTAGGCTTAGGCGCGCGCTATCGCCGCTAGCCTCGATAAAAGAGTCTTCGAGGCACTTTTGGCCTGCCGTTTTAAACGTCTGTCCCTGTGCCGTGACCGAAACGATGCTCCATCTGCCCTCTATTTCGCTAGCGCTTAAATTTAATCCGAGGCAAAGCGCCGCGAGGATTGCGAAAAAATTAAATTTAGCCATGTTTTTCCTTTCATAAATTTAGGATTGGTTTGCGTGAACCCGTCCGCAAATTTACCGAATGCGGCAAATTTGCTCGGGTTTTACGCCGATGGTTTGCTATTCGTCTAAAAAATATATCGCGCCGTCTACGACCGCTCCGCCCGCCTTGCCTTCGCTAGTGGGCGGGATGTAAAAAAAGCTATGACGCTGCGTCCGTCCGTCGTCGTATCTGAGCGTGAGCTCGCCCGCATCTAGCGTATATGAGCCCGCGCTACTGCTAGATCTTGTTCCACCACCGCCCGCAGCGCTCGTAGAGGCGGACGAATACGACGAGCTGCCATCCTTAAATCGTCCTTTGCCGTCAAAATCATAATACCCGCTCACGCCTCCGCCAACAACGTCCGTGCCGCCAGAGGCGTTATAGATGGACATGGAGCCAACGGCGGTAAACGAGTAGCTGCCCTTTGGCACCTCATTTAAGATTTGAGCGTTAAAGAGATGGTATCCGCCGTCGCTCCACAAAAACGTGCAGTCCGCGTCCTCGCAGCTATATGTGCTTTGCTCGCCGTCGTTGGCGGTTCGTACGATTTTTTTGCCGTCTTTTTTATACGTGCCGTCGATGCGCGTGCGCCAGTCGGGCTTTTCTAAACGGCTCGCGTAAGTGCCGTCGTCGCGCAGATAAAAGGATATGTCGGTATTCGTGTTTATGAAAAACCACTTGCCCGCAAACACGCCCGTGCCTTTTTTGGTAGCTTTTGCGTCGCTATGCTTGACGCTAGGGTCTTTTTGGGGCTCTAAATTTGAGCTTGATTTGGCTTGCGCCTGATTTGAGCTAGCCTGCGCTGCGCGGCTTTTTTTAAAGGTAAACAAGACGCCGCCCGCGCTTTGTTCGTATTCGAGCGAGCCGTTTTTTAGCCTAAATTCGCCCGCGTCGTTATCTAGCGCGTATCTGCCACTGCCAAGGCTTTTGTAGCCGCTTTCTCCCGCACCTGTTTTGCACGTGCCGTCCGGATTTGCCGCCGCGATGCTGACCGTTGCTTTGCCGCCTGCTATCTGGAAAAACGAATCCTCAAAGCACTTTTGGCCCGCCGTTTTAAACGTCTGCCCCTGTGCCGTGACAGAGTCGATCTCCCATCTGCCCTCTAGCTCGTCCGCGCTCAAATTTGAGCCGGCTACCGTTACCGCAGCTTTGTTTGCGGCCGCGTCTTTTTTGAAAGAAAAAACGATAAATTTGCCGCCGTCTAAGGACTGTTTTACTTTTAGCGCGTCTTTTTCTAGCCAAAACTCGCCGATAGGGCCTAGCGCGTATTTGTCCGCGCCTATGCTTTTAAAGGCGTAGCTTGCCGCGCCGCTTTTGCACGCGCCGTCTTCGCCTACGGAGCTAAGGCCTAGCTTTGCCTCGCGGCCGCTAACCTCGAAAAACGAATCTTCAAAGCACTTCTGCCCCGCCGTTTGCACCTCCTGCCCGTCTATGTTTGCCGAGACGATGCTCCACCTGCCCTCCAGCTCGCCAGCGCTTAAATTTAAGCCAAAGCAAAGCGCCGCAAGAGCGGCAAAAATTTTAGATTTAACCATAATTTTCCTTTTCGGTAAATTTTATGAAAAACGGTGGCTGATTTTAGCATCTAAGGATAAATCTACGAGAATTTAATCAACGAAAAACGAAAGCAAGCTCGGCTTTTTGCGGCAAATTTATCGCTTTGCGCCTATTTTATCCCGCGGTTGTCGTAAATCGGCGTAAAAGCGTTTTGCAAAGCGGTTAAATTTATATTTCGCAAGATCTCGGTACCTAGGCTAACTTAAGCCTTTGCGTAGCGACTAAATTTTAGCTAAAACGCGCGGCGAGATATCTTTAATCGGCGCTAAATTTAGCGGCTAAAGCGCCTTTTTAAAGTCTAAAAATACGCCTGTAAATCGCGTTATCGATATCGCCGTCGTCCAAAAACTCCAAATAATCATTCCGCATCTCCTCGCTCATAGTGTAAAAAGGCGAAACGGGCAGCAGGCACTCAAACAGCGATGCGCCGCCGCAAAACGCGCTGCCGCCGTCGCCGCCTTTAAAGTATATCGGCGCGCTAACAAGCTCGACCGTGTAAGGATCAAAGGCGATGAATAGCCCGAATAAATTGGGCTCAAATAGCGAAAATTCCGGATTTTCGGGCTGATTAACGTGCGGTAGCGCTACCTTGTCGGGATCAGGCTCGTCGCCGAAACGCCAAAGCGTGCGCGCCCCGCATCCGGCTAGGTATTCCCACTCGTCCTCGCTGGGTAGGCTAAAGCCGTCCTTGTGTAAATTTGCTTCAAGCTCCTCGTGCTCGACGTCGTCAAACAAAAACGCGCGAATTTTGCCGTCTTCGCGGACTAATTTTATCGCGCTCCAAACCGTCATTTCAGAAATATCTTTGTCTTTACCGCGCGAAAAATTCTCTATCTCGTTTGCGTAAATTTTAAGCCTTTCGTCGCTTAAATCTACCTCGTACCAGCTAAGCTCGGCGGGTTTTCTTTCGGCTAGCATAGCGGGGATTTTGACGCGGCGAAGCGGCGAGGTTTGCTTTGCTACGAATTCGCGCAGGCTTTGATCCTCGGGGTAAAAGTCGCATTGTTCTTTAATCTCTTTTGACGAAATTTCACCTAAAACGGCAAAATCATCCCAGCCAAGCTCGGGCTCGTCCCCCGGGATAAAAACGAACTCGCTCCCCTCAAAATCAAAAACGCCCGTCTCAAAGCTATGCTCGCCGCACGCAAATTTGCTTAAATTTAGAAATTTAAATTGCGGATATGCGGCGGATATTTTTAGCATCGCGTCTTGCTTTTCACTAGAATTTAGCTTTTGGAATTCTGCCCTGTTCATCTTTTTTCCTTTTAAAATTTAACGCATTTTAGCGGACTAATCTAAAAAGCGTTTAAATTTGGGCGAGCGGCGCGGCTAAATTCGGCTTTGAGTTAGACGGCAAGCGATTAAAAACTATTTTCGAGTTAAAAAGGGGCAAATTTAAAGACTAAAAAAAGGAAGCGAAGCGGTAAATTTAAAATGAGCCCGAAAAACGGGCTCATATTTTAATGCAGTTTAGACCAAACCTTACGTTTCCAAAGCCATCCGAAGATGCCAAAAATCAGGAAGTAGATCATCGCATTTATGCCTAGACTTTCGCGCTCGGCCTTTTTAGCGTCACCGGCCTTTTGCATGTAGGCTACGATTTGATCCTCGCTAGCCTTGCTTAGTCCTACGCGAGGCATCGCAGTGCCTGGCAGCATCTTTTGCGTATCGTTTATAAATTTATGCAAATATTCATCGCCCTTTGAGCGAATCATCATCGATAAATCAGGCGGGTTTGAGCCCATATACGCGGCTAAATTTACGCGGTTGCTTAGCGCGTATTTGTTTTCGTATTTCATGTCGTGGCATCTCTGGCACGCGTCGCGAAATACCTGCTCGTCGCTGACTTCTTTAGGCGCGATAGACTTTAGATACGCGACTATATCGGCGATCTCGGCATTTGGATCTTCTCCGCCCGCTCCGAAAAAGGCCGGCATCGGATAAGGCTTTTCGTCGTTAAATTTATGCGTTAGCTTTAGCGCCTTGGTCGGGTCTTTTATAAGGGCTGCTAGGAAATGCTCGTCGTATATCGCTCCTGCAGTACTAAGATCGGGCGGTACGACGCCGTGAGCTTCGCTAAGCTCGGCGGCGCTTAGAGCGTTTGGCATACCTGCGGCCTCTAAGCCGTGACAGCCTGTGCAGCCCGCGTTAGCAAAAGTTTCCGCGCCTTTAGCGGCGTCTCCTTTGGCTAAATTTATAGTTTTTACTTCTTTCCAAAACGCCGTGTAATCATCAAGAGATTTTTTTGCTTCTTCTAGATCTTTTTTCGCTCCGGCGATTTTCTTTTCGTCGTTTAGAGCTTGCGCGGCTTCGAGAGCTTTTTGCCTGGCTTCTACTACGGATTTAGCCTGAGCTACGTCCTCTGTGCCCAGGTCGTAGTCAGCTGCGGCTACGTGCGGATGCATGACGCTATGTGCGTAGGGCTCTATGCCCCAGTACGCTACGCCGGCAAGCGCGACTACGATTATAAAAATTTTTAGTTCTTTCATTTCATCGCTCCTTTTTTCTCAAGCGTCGTTATGATAGGCAAGACTACGAAAAGTAGGATAAAAAACGCTATAGTCGAGAAAAAGCCTATCCAAGCGTTTGAAATGCCTAGCGTTACGCCGTCGGCAGGCAATTTGCCAAAAATCGTGAGGATAATCATATCGACGATTAATAGCCAAAACCATACGAAAAAGCCCTTTCTCTCGTGAGCCGGAGCCACGACGTCGCTTCTGTCGTAAAGAGGCATGAAAAATAGCGCCACGCCCGCGATCGCAAATGCGATAAGGCCGATATTGTAGGCTTTAAATCCGAAAATATCGAAGAAAAATCCGCGTAAAATCTCGTACTGCCACAAGAAGTACCACTCAGGGTAGATGTGCGGAGGCGTTTTTAGCGGGTTGCCAGGCTCGAAATTTATCGGATCCATCGCAAAGTCGAAATGAAAGCACACGAGATAGAAAAAGAAAATCATGAAAAAGCCGATATACATGAAGTCTTTAGACAAAAAGCCCGGCCAAAACGGAATTACTTTCGCGTTTTTCGTATCGCCGCTTAGGTATTTTTCGGCTTCTACTTCAAAGTCTATCTCCTCGCCCGTTTCGTTATTTACGTGCGGAACGCGAAGCGTATAAAAGTGTATCGCGACGACTGCTATAAGCACGATCGGTAGCAAGCAGACGTGAAGCATGAAAAATCTCGTCAAAGTCGGATCGCTAACGGCGTAGTCGCCCCTGATCCACTCGACTACCGCATCGCCGATAACCGGGATGCCGCCGAATAAATTCGTAATAACCATCGCAGCCCAGTAGCTCATCTGCCCCCAAGGTAGCATATATCCGCTAAACGCCTCGGCGGAGAACAAAATGAAAAGCAGCATGCCGCTGACCCAAATCATCTCGCGGCCTTTTTTGTAAGAGCCGTAGTAAATCGCCGTAAAGGTGTGGATGTAGATTATGAGAAATACGACCGAAGCCGCAACCGCGTGGATATGACGCCATAGCCAGCCGTACTCGACCTCTTTCATTATGGTCAAATTTACGCTGTCAAAGGCTAAATTTATATCCGGTTTATAGTACATAACTAGCATAAATCCGGTAAAAATAAGCAACGCAAAAAGCGTCGTGAGTATAACGCCCATCGCCCAGAGGAAATTTATATTTTTCGGTATCCAGTATTCGCTGACGAGGACTTTCATTAGCTTGTTTAGGGCGATCCTTTGATCCAGCCAGTCTAAAACGCCCGTTGATTTTCTGATGTGCATCTTCCCCTCCTTACGCTTGAGCCGTTAGTTTTTCGTATTCGGGGCTGGTCTCGCCCAAAACGAGTTTCGTGCCGTCTATCTTAAACGGCGGTATGTCTAGCGGGCGCGGAGGAGGGCCGAAGGTATTTACGCCGTCTGCGTTAAATTCGCCTCCGTGACAGGCGCAAACGAAAAGTTGCTTGCCCGGTTTCCACTCCGGGATGCAGCCAAGATGCGTGCAAAGCCCGATCGCCACCATATATCTGGCGCCGTCTACTACGACGTCGCGCTTGTCGTTAGGCGCCATTGAAGCGTCTTTTTTTAGGATAAATATCGGCTTTTTACGCCACTCTATTTGGCGCATCTCGCCCTCTTTCATCGGGCTGAGATCTACGGTCGTAAATCCCGCCGCCTTAACGCTAGGAAGCGGATCCCAGGTCTTTTTGACGGCTACGAGGGTCGCCGCGCCACCGACTGCGGCCACCGCCCCGAACGCCAAACCGATAAAATCTCGTCTTTCTTGTTTTACGGACATTACCTTCCTTTCAGCAGTTTTTTAAAAAATACTCGCCATTATACTCTTATGAAAATTAAAATTTTATTTTTCCTGCAAATAGTTTAGATATTTAAATTATTTTTTAAATAATCATTTACTATTTTGCCTTTTTGAGGCTTTTGCGGGTAAAATTCTGGAGTAACCTGGCTTTGACGATTAAATTTGACGCTTCGCGGGCCAGCTAAATTTAAATTCGGTTTTATTCTTCTTGATTTACCCGCGCCGCAAAATTTAACGCCGAGCGGCTTTAAATTTGCGCCGTCAAATTTGCCGTTTTTAGCGGACGATG
The DNA here is from genome assembly GCF_963526985.1 of uncultured Campylobacter sp. NCBI lineage: Bacteria > Pseudomonadati > Campylobacterota > Epsilonproteobacteria > Campylobacterales > Campylobacteraceae > Campylobacter > uncultured Campylobacter sp. Next base: position 113,857 of record NZ_CAURPW010000007.1, on the reverse strand, counting down.
ATTGGTTAAATTTGATTTAAAGACGGTCTTTATTCAACAACTCGTCCCGCCCCTCAAATGATTTTTTGTCCAAAGATGTGTTTGGCTGCGAATTTATAGTTATTAAGGAGCAAAACAGGTAGGCGGCAATGCCTAAAACGAGCATAATTTCGCCAAAAACGATTAAAAATAACGCCGAACGCAAAAACAAGCATGATGGACGACAAGATAAACGCCGCATGTAAAGCATAATCTTTAACGATTAACGGCCCTTGTCGTAATCTCTCACAAATTTTGCCGCGACGAGATTTGCTAAATTTGAGCTTTGGCAATCGCCGCGGGCGTTTAAATTTCGTCTACGCCGCTCAAATTTTACCCCTTGGTAAGCTTAAATTTAGGCTAGCGTTTTGCTTTGTCAAGGAGCGCTAAATTTACTGCGACTCCCTAGCGTTCATCTTTATATAGATATGCAAAATATCTATCGCCGCGGGCGTGATACCGCTAATCTCGCTAGCGGCAAAAAGAGTCGGCGGATTAAAGGTTTCCAGCTTTTCGACCACTTCGTTGCTTAGCCCGCTGATACCGCGGAAGCTAAAACCCTCCGGGATACGCACTTGCAGCATATCTTTCATGCGCTCTATTTGGTTTTTTTGCTCGGCGATGTAGTGCTGATACTTCGCCTCGACTAAAATTTGCTCCAAGCTCGCCTCGTCCATGCCGGCGAAAATTTCGTCTAAATTTTGCAGCTTTTCGCGCGTGAAGCTCTTGCGCGCTACGATTTTTTGCAGGCTTACGTTTTGGCTGATTATATCCTCGCCTAGGCTTTCTAAAAGGGCTAAATTTTGCTTTGAGGGCGTGATTACGGTTTCGTTTAGATACGCTAGCCCGCGCGCTAAATTTTGGCGGATTTTCTCGACTCTCTCGTATGTTTTAGCGTCTATGAGCCCAAGCTGCCTCCCATAGCCGCTAAGGCGCAGCACGGCGTTATCCTCGCGCAGCAACAGCCTGTACTCGGCGCGCGAGGTAAACATGCGGTAGGGCTCTTTCGTGCCTTTGGTGACTAGATCGTCGATCAAAACGCCGATGTACGCTTCGTCGCGGCGAAGAACGAGCGGCTCTTTGCCCTCAAGCGCGAGAGCTGCGTTTATGCCCGCCATCAGCCCCTGCGCGGCAGCCTCCTCGTAGCCAGTCGTGCCGTTTATCTGCCCTGCGAAATAAAGCCCGCCGACAAGCTTGGTTTCTAGGCTGTGTTTTAGCTGCGTAGGCGGCGCGTAGTCGTACTCGATCGCGTAGCCGTGGCGCACGATGCGCGCGTTTTCAAAGCCCTTGACCGAGCGCAGCATCGCTACTTGCACGTCGTAAGGCAGGCTCGTAGAAAAGCCGTTGATATAGTACTCCGTCGCGCTAGCCGTCTGCGGCTCGATAAAAAGATGATGCCTATCGCGGTCGCCGAATCTATTTATCTTATCCTCGATGCTCGGGCAGTAGCGAGGACCTACGCCTTCTATCTGCCCCGTAAAAAGCGGCGCTTTGTCGAAATTTGAGCGGATAATCTCGTGCGTGGTTTCGTTGGTGTAGGCGATGTAGCAGGGCAGCTGCGTAGGCGCGAAGTCTTGCGTGCGGAAGCTAAACGGGACGGGATTTGCGTCGCCGTCTTGGACTTCAAGCGCGCTAAAATCTATGCTTTTAGCATCCACTCGGGGGCAGGTTCCCGTTTTTAGCCGTCCTAGCGTAAAGCCGTGGTCTCTTAGGCTTTGGCTTAAATTTACCGAGCTAAACTCGCCCACGCGGCCGGCTTGCAGCTTGTTAAATCCGACGTGAATTAGCCCGTTTAAAAAAGTGCCCGTCGTGATAATGAGTTTGCTAGTTTTATACTCGTTGCCTAGGTGGGTTTTTACGCCAGATATTTGCCCGTTTTGCGTTAAAATTTGCGTCGCGATTTCTTGCGTGACGTCGAGATTTGGCGTATTTAGCAGTAAATTTCGCATATAGACGCGGTATCTATCCATGTCGATTTGAGCGCGGCTGCCGCGGACGGCGGGGCCCTTACTCTCGTTTAGCACGCGAAATTGTATGCCTACGGCATCGGTCGTTAGCCCCATTTGTCCGCCCAGCGCGTCGAGTTCTTTTACCAGATGGCCTTTGGCTAGGCCGCCCACTGCGGGATTACAGCTAGTCGCGCCGATTTGCTCGGCTAGGATGGTGATTAGCAGCGTTTTTTTGCCCATTCTTGCGGGCGCCAAAGCCGCTTCTATGCCCGCGTGGCCGCCTCCGACGACGATGATGTCATATTCTTGCATTAAATTTACCTTTAAATTTTTGGCGGATTTTATCTAAAAACAGATAAAAATCACGCAAATTTACCGATTAAAATAGCGAATTTATCTTAGGCCGCGCGTTTTGGGCCGGCTTGGGCGAACGTAAATTTAACCAATTCGGACCGCGAACCTAAAAGGCGTAAATTTAGTATTAGTTATTACGAGTTTAAATTCGTAAGAGCTAAAATTTTAAAATTTATACTTAAATTTTTGCTTAAGTTTTTTAAAATATTTTAGGACTAAAATGCTCTCTTTTAGTACCTGATAGTTCGTGCGTAATATTTTTATATTCGCATAAGTTTAAAAGAAAGCCTATATCACCGTAAATTTAAAAATAAACTTAAAAATAAATAATTCATAAAAATTAATCTAAAAAATACAAAATTCGTCAGACAGATGACGGAAATAAATTTTTAAAAGTAATAAAATTGCTTCAAGATTTAAGAGTAATCAAGAATCAAAAAACAAGTAGAAGGGAGAATTTATGAAACGACATAAATTTGTGATCGCCGATTACAAACGTTGTATCGGTTGCGCTACTTGCATGGCGGCATGTTTCCGTAGCGCCTATGAGCGCGGCAAGCTCTCAAAGGCTAGGCTAACTGTATTGCGCCAGGCAAAGGGCGTCATGCCGACGCAGTGTCGCCAGTGCGATGACGGTCCTTGCGCGAACGTGTGCCCTACCGGGGCGCTAAGGTTTGACGACAACTACATCGAGCTTCACGAAGAGATTTGTATAGGCTGCAAACTCTGCACTATCGCTTGCCCTTACGGCGCGATAAGCTCAAGTGCCGAGCTCATGCCGTCGGTTAATTACGCGGTAGAGCCCAAATACTACCTCGAAATCGAAAGTCAAGCCGGCGCGAAAAACACCGCGATAAAGTGCGATATGTGCTTCGGACGCGAAAACGGCCCTGCGTGCGTCGAGGTTTGTCCGACCAGCGCCATCATCATGGTCGATCCTTTGCACAGCCATCACAAGCTTGGCAACAAGATCGAGCAAGAGGCGGCTCAGGCTTTCGTCGATAAAATTTTACGCGGAAGCGGAAATTTAAAAGAGCCTCACGTTTTAGCCGATATCGGCGCTCAGGACGTGGACGGCGAGGGCGACGTCATCGTCATCAAGGAGCTTGACAAAACTCCTAGCGAGCAGGCAAGAGAGCAAGCGGCGTCAAATTCGCGCGCTATGAACGACGAAAATAGCGGCGCAAAAGGGGGTGCGAGATGGTAGGTGTGTATCTGCTTTTCTTAGTTAGCGCCGCCGTTAGCATCCTGCTCTACGGCGCTCAAAAATCAGCCGTAAAAATCGGCTTTGGACTAAGCGCGATCAGCTGTTTTTACGCGCTTTGCTACTTTGTGGCGCATATGGGAACGATACAGGGCTTCGCTCTTGGCGGCGATTTTTTGTATACGCCGAAATTCGAGCTAACTCCGCTTGGAAATTTCTTTAGCTTCGTAGTCGTCTTTATCGGCTTTGCCAGCAGCGTCTACGGTATGAGCTACGCGGAAGAATACATAAAAAAAGCAAGCGTAGGCGTTTTTGCCTGTTTGTTTAACCTTTTCATCCTTTCGATGCTTCTAGTCATCAGCGCAAATAACGTATTTTGCTTCATCGTTTTGTGGGAGCTTATGACGCTTATCTCGTCTTTCCTCATCCTCGTAAACGACGGCAAAGGCACGCTAAAAGCGGTGATGGTGTATCTTGGCATAGCTCAAGTCGGCGCGTTTTGTATCACTTGCGGACTGCTAATAATGGCTCACTACGCCGGCAGCGCCGAATTTAGCAAATTTGCCCACCTAAATATGCCGACTGCGGCCAGCGTCGTGGTGTTTATACTATTTTTGGTCGGTTTTGGCAGCAAAGCGGGCATGTGGCCGTTTCACGTATGGCTACCGATGGCTCACCCGGCCGCTCCTTCAAACGTCTCTGCTCTAATGAGCGGCGTAATGATAAAGGTTGCGCTATTTACTCTAGTTAAATTTACGCTTTTCTTGCCTTTAAGCATTTACTTTGGCTTGACCGTTTTGATTTTGGGCGCCGCTAGTTCGCTGTTTGGCGTTCTTTACGCTCTTTGTCAGCACGACTACAAAGCGCTTCTTGCCTATCACTCTGTCGAAAACATCGGCATCATCTTGCTCGGTCTTGGCACCGGCCTATACGGCCTAGCCGCGGGAAATATGACTCTTGCTGCGATCGGATTTTTAGCCGGATGCTACCACGTGGTTAACCACGCGATATTTAAAGGACTTTTGTTTCTTTGCGCGGGTTCGGTTTTGCACGCTACGCACACTCGTGATATGGACGTGCTAGGCGGCCTAGCTAAAAAGATGCCTTGGACTTCCGTTGGTATGTTTATCGGTATCATGGGTATCGCGGCGCTTCCTCCCGTTAACGGCTTCGTATCCGAGTGGTTTACCTATCAAGGTATGCTTCAAGGCGCGCTAGAGCAGGGCATCTTTACTAGATACGCCTTTACGCTTTCAGTCGTTGCGCTAGCGCTTACGGGTGTGTTAGTCGGCATGCACCTTAAGCTTTATGCAGTAATCTTTGCGGGAACTCCAAGAGATCAGAAAATTTGGGAAAACGCAAAAGAAAGCCCGATATTTATGGTGCTTGGCATGATCGTGCTAATGATCGGCTGTATAGGCTTTGGTATCGGAGCTAACGTAGTCGTCGGCTACATCCAAACGGCCGTAAATTCCATAGGCGGCGCAGGCGGTTACGTAGCTAGCCACGGTATAAATTTGACCTCAAATTTAGGCAGCGTCGTTTCAACTCCGCTTATAGCCATCATCTTGTGTTCTACTATGGTTTTGCCTTTTGCGATTTTAGCCGTGATGAAAGCAAACCGCGAGAAACCTCGCGAGACCGATCCTTGGGCTTGCGGATTTAAGTATAGCTCTCGCATGCAAATGACGGGCGGTCCTTTCACGGGCGATCTAAGACGCATAATGAACTGGCTGTTTAAAGGCGAGAGAAAAGTCGTGACTAAAGGCTATTTTAACCCGGTCGAGTATCACAACCATCCAAAAGATATCTGGTGGGGGCTATTTTACGAGCCGGTGATTAAATTTACCGAAAAGGTCGCCGATAAAATAGGCATAATGCAAAGCGGCTACACCAACGTTTACGCGCTATATATCCTCATATATCTTTGTGCGATACTAGCGGTTAGCTACTTTTTGATATAGGGGGCGTGAGATGGAAATTTTACAGACTATACTTTTGATGATATTTCAAGTAGTCGTCATCGTCTTGGTTGCGCCCTTGTTTGACGGTATGGCTAGGAAACTAAGAGCCAAACTGCAATCAAAACAAGGTAGCGATTTTTTCCAGACGTATCGCGACATCATAAAGCTTTTTAGACGCGGTAGAACCGTGCCTGCATGCTCTCACTGGGTATTTAGGCAGGCTCCGTTTTTCTTGTTTGCTACTTCGGCGGCGATACTAGCGGCTATTCCTATTACTTATAGTAAAAGCACGATTTTTGGAGCGTATTCGGACATATTCGTGATCCTTTACCTAGGTGCGCTACTTCGCTTTGTTTTCGGCGCTGCTTCTATGGATAGCGGCAACCCGTTTGCGGCCACCGGCGGCGGTAGAGAGCAGATGCTAGCCGTCTACGTAGAGCCGGTGATGATAATGTGCCTAATCGTCGTTATGCTTGCGGCCGGAACGTCAAATTTAGTAGAAATCCAATCAATGGTAAAAAGCGGCCAGATCGGATACCAGATCCCAAGCTTTGCGGTCGCTTCGATAGCGTTTTTGTGGTGCATATACGTTGAAACCGGCAGAAAGCCTTTTGACCTAGCAGAAGCCGAGCAAGAGTTGCAAGAAGGCTTGCTAGGCGAATACGCGGGCTCTGATTTAGGCCTAGTTCAAGCTTCGCTTATCTTAAAACAATTTGCGATGATCGGACTTTTCCTTTCGATTTTCGAGCCGTGGAATTTTAGCAATCCGTTTTTAGCCGTGATAATCTTCGTCTTAAAAACGGGAGTGTTTTACGTAGCGGCCGTGTTTATAGATAACTTCGGACCTAGGTTCCAGATGACTTCGAGCTTACGTAAAAACGCTCTAGCTGCTCTAGCTATATCTTTTGCGGCTTTGACGCTTTACGTCGTGGGGGTGTGAGATGAATATTTTAGATACTTTGGCTATCTGTATGATGGTAACGTCTTTGGCGGTTTTCGGGCTAAGAAGCTTAAAGCTATCCGTCATAGTTTACGGAGTCCAGACGCTACTATTAGTCGGGATATTTTTTGCGTTGTCGTCTAAATTTAACGCCGAGCAACTATCTACATGGGCGGTCGTGGCGTTTTTTACGAAGGTTTTATTCGTGCCTGCGATCTTGCTTTGGCTTATTAGAAATCTTGGCGTCGTGCACGAAGACGAGCCTGTAGGCGGCTTTTTCGTGAGCCCCGTTATAGCGATGGGTTTTAGTTTGGCTTTAGCGATGAGTATTAATCCGATATTTTTGGAGTTTTCGCTTATTAAAGAAAAGATAATGCTACTAGCCGCGGTTTGCGTATTTATGATGGGGGTTTTTGGCTTTATGCTTAGAAACTCGTTTATCAAGCAAATTTTAGCTTATTGCCTTTTTGAAAACGGCATACATCTAAGCCTAGCGCTCATGGCTTACAACTCAAACGAGCTCGTCGAGCTTGGAATTTTAACCGACGCGATTTTTGCGGTTATCATTATGAGCGTTTTAGCGATTAGATTTTATAAAGCATACGGCAGCCTTGATACGTCTAAGGCTACGAATTTAAGGGGATAGAGATGGATAGTTTAACTTTGATATTAATTTTACCGCTTCTTGGAGCGATACTGCTATTTTTCTCTCCGAAAAATTACGCTTTTTTGAGTTTGCTTCACGTTGCAGTTAGCGCGGTTACGTCTTTAGCCTTGCTATTTAACGTAAGCAAGGTTTTAACGGGCGGTACGTTTTACGCGCACGATAAATTTTTGTTTTTAGACAGCCTTGGCTGCGTATTTTTGATACTTATCGCGGTTACGGGACTACTAGTAAATTTATACGCGACCCATTATATGAGATGGGAGCTTGAAGAGGGACATATAAATTTAAGCGCGCTTAAAAAATACTACGCGCTTAGCCACGTGTTTATCTTTACTATGACTCTAAGCGTCATCTGTAACAACGTCGCGTTTATGTGGGCTGCGATCGAGGCTACTACGCTTTCGTCCGTGTTCCTAGTCGCGATCCTAAAAGATCAAAAATCAACCGAGAGCGGCTATAAATACATAGTCCTTTGCTCTATCGGCCTAGCGTTCGCGCTTTATGCGACCGTACTTCTTTACTCTGCGACTTACGTAGAGATTAAGGACGGCGAGGCTGCGATGTTATGGACGAGTATAATGACCAACGCGGCAAATTTGGATACAGGCGTCGCCAAGCTTATATTTATCTTCGCTCTAATCGGATTTGGCACCAAAGCGGGTCTAGCCCCTACGCACACCTGGCTTCCCGACGTTCACGCCCAAGGCCCCGCTCCGATTTCGGCTCTGCTTTCTGGCGTTTTGCTAAAGTGCGCGATGTTAGCTCTTTTTAGATATTACGCTATCGCGGCTCAAGCTACGGGTATGGAGTTCGTTCAAAGCGTGATGATAGTTTCCGGTCTTATCACGCTATTTGTGGGCGGAATTTTCCTAATCAGGCAACACGACGTAAAAAGGATGTTTGCCTACCACTCTATCGTGCATATGGGCGTTATAGCTTTTGCTTTGGGAGTGGGTGGACCTTTCGGGCTATTTGCGGCTATATTCCACTGCCTAGCTCACAGCTTTACCAAAGCTCTTGCATTTTGCTCAACGGGCAATATCGCTAGAATTTACGGACACAAAGATATGAGCAAAATGGGCGGTATGATAAAGATAGCTCCCGTAACTACGATGATGTTTGGCGCGGCGGTTTGCTCGCTGGTAGGCGTGCCCGCGTTTGCGATATTCGTTAGCGAATTTAACGTCTTCGTCGGCGCCGTAAATAGCGGTCAATACTTTAGCGTCGCTTTATTTGCGATAGCTCTTGCCATCATCTTTATCGCGGACTTCTCGCACTTTAACTTAGCAAGCTTTGGCGAACCTAAAGCTGCGGTCGTTCATAATAAAGAGATGAGTATATTAGAAAATTTACCGCTTATCCTGCTTTGCGCTTTGATTATAATCTTTGGCGTTTGGCACGTGGATAACTTTTATACGCTGGTTGAAAACGGCGTGAAGATAATAACTGGAGAACTATTATGAGAGGCGATAAATTCGTTGAAATTTTAAAAACAAAGGTAAAGGTTCTAGAAGTAACCCGCCAAGCCGACGACCAAATCACCGTCCTAGTGGACAGAAACGACCTTCCGCTTGCGGTTAAGACCCTTTACTACGATATCGGCGGTTTCATCTCTACGATGATACCTAGCGACGAGAGGACTATAAACGGCTGTTTTGCACTTTACTACGCTTTATCTATGGAGGGCGGCAAGATGACGGAAGAAGACGACTTTGCCGCCGAGGATAAGTGCTTTATCACCGTTAAAACGCTAATTCCCGGCGTCGATCCGACTTTTCCGTCGGTTACGCCGCTAGTGCCTGCTTGCGTTTGGTACGAAAGAGAAGCCTACGATATGTTCGGCCTAGTAGCCGAGGGCTTGCCCGATAAGCGTAGATTGGTGCTAAGCGACGATTGGCCGGACGGTCTTTATCCGCTTAGAAAAGACGCGATGGACTACCGCTACCGCCCAGATCCCGTCGCTCACCAAGATGAGCCCGACACCGAGTTTTTATTTCCAAAAGGCGATAGCGTCATCGACGTGCCGCTTGGGCCTTTGCACGTAACTAGCGACGAGCCGGGACACTTTAGGTTATTTTGCGACGGCGACGAGATTATAGATGCGGACTACCGCCTCTTTTATCAGCACCGCGGTATGGAAAAGCTAGCCGAAAACCGTATGAACTACGATCAGATGGGATATCTTGCAGAGCGCGTCTGCGGAATTTGCGGCTACGCTCACGCGATTGCGTGTATAGAAGCGGCCGAAAAAGCTATCAGGCTTGAAGTTCCGCTAAGGGCGCAGGCTATCCGCGTGATTTGCCTTGAGATCGAGCGCCTTCACAGCCATCTTTTAAACATCGGTCTAGCTTGCGAGGTAACGGGTAACTATAACGCCTTCATGCATATCTTTAGAGTGCGCGAGTACTCTATGGAGTTAGCCCAGCTAGTAACGGGCGGTCGTAAAACCTACGGCAACGTCATCATGGGCGGACTTCGCCGCGATATGACCGATAACGAGATAAAAAAGGGCATCGAGATGATAAACAAGCTCGACGTTCAAATTTCTGAAATTTGGGACGCGGTTATGGACGATAAACGCCAAATCGCGCGCTGGAAAGGCGTGGGCGTGCTAGATAAGCAAGTAGCAAGAGACTTTAGCCCCGTGGGGCCTAATATGCGAGGCTCTGGTCTAAAGCGCGACAACCGCTACGACCACCCTTACGATTTCTTTAAAAATATCGAATTTAAAGTCTACGTAGAGCACGGCGGAGACGTATTTAGCCGCGAAGTCGTGAGATATAACGAGCTAAAAGAGTCTATACATATCATCAGGCAGTGTTTGGAGCTAATGCCTCAAACGCCGATATCAATCGATCCAAAAACGATGATAAAGCCTGAAAATTTCGCTCTCGGACACGTAGAAGCTCCTCGCGGCGAAAACGTCCACTGGATCATGCAAGGCAGCGCGCAAAAAGTTTTCCGCTGGAGATGCCGCGCGGCTACTTATAACAACTGGCCTAGCCTTCGCTATCAGTTCCGCGGAAACAACATTTCGGACGCGGCGCTAATCGTCTGCTCGCTAGATCCGTGCTACTCTTGCACCGACCGCGTTACGGTCGTAGACGTAAACACCAAAAAGAGCAAAATTTTAACCGAAAAAGACCTTAAGAAATTTTGCCAAACGGGCAAAATTAGCAAAAAGGATTTAAGATGATGAAGTTATTTGACGTAACCGAAAAATACGGAAAGGCGACCTACGCCTATCCGTTTGAGCCTTATAAGGTGCCAGAAAATTTCCGCGGGCAGCCGTTTTACACCTACGAGCTTTGCATAGGCTGCGCGGCGTGCGGCGTAGCGTGCCCTAGCAACGCCATAGAGCTAAAGATGAACGAAAAGCAAGATAAGCTCGTGTGGCAGTTTGACTGCGGACGATGCATATTTTGCGGACGCTGCGACGAGGTTTGTCCGACTGGCGGCGTGCGTCTAAGCCAGGGTTTCGAGCTTGCGGTTAAATTTGACAAGAGCGCGCTAATCCAGCGCGGCGAGCTAGAGATGCAAAAGTGCAAATGCTGCGGCAAGCCCTATACGCCCGTTCGCCTTATCAACTATACTTTTTCAAAGCTCAGCACGGCAAATTTGCTCCCCGGCAGACTAGAAGAGGCTAAAGACTATCTATATATCTGCCCCGAGTGCAAAAAAGCCCAAGCCGTAGAGCGCATAACTAAAGACGTAGAGGAGGGGATAAAATGAGCCTTTATCAAGTTCCCGAAAATATAAAAACGGCAAACGACCTAACCGCAAAGTTAGAACATCTAAAAAATATCAAACGAAGCTTTAGCGTCTACCGCATCGACTGCGGCAGCTGCAACGGCTGCGAGATAGAAATTTTCGCCGCTATCACGCCGATGTGGGATCCGGAGCGCTTCGGCTTTAAGCTAGTAGCTAACCCTCGCCACGCGGACATTTTACTCTGCACGGGTCCGGTTACGCGCCAGATGTATTATCCGCTGCTTCGCGCTTACGAGGCCGCGCCCGATCCAAAGATCGTGGTAGCCTTTGGTGCATGCGGCAGCACGGGCGGTATCTTTTACGACGCTTATAGCGTTTGGGGCGGCATAGATAAGATTATCCCCGTAGATGTCTATATCCCGGGCTGTCCGCCGCATCCGGCTAGCGTCATATACGGCCTTGGCATGGCTCTTGGCATCATAGATCAAAAGCTACAAAAAAGAAGCTTCGAACAAGACGACTGCAAAGCCCCCGCCGTAAAAGAGTCTATCATAGGCGATATACTTTTCGAGCGCGATTTGGAAGCCGAGGCAAAGAGGCTAATGAGCTATATCTTCGGCAGGACGCTGTTTGCTAAATATATGGACGCAGCCAAAACTTCTCCTGATATCCACGACGTAGCGGCTACTAAAAAAGTAATGCTAGAGGCTATCCATAAAGAAGAAGACCCTAGATACGCCGAGTGTATGGGACTGCTTTACAACGACGTCTATCTAAAATACGCCAAAGCAAAACGCGATACGCAAAACGCCATCGACGTCAAAAAAGAAATTTGGGATAAACGATGATAAGAGTCTATAAACTCGCCCGCCGCCACATGGACGAAAACGAAAAGATGCCAAAAGAGCTAAAAGATATCAAGCTATTTTCAGTCTGCGTCGGACACGGCGTGGGGACGGTGGACTTTAGCGAAAAAACGCTCGAAATACCCGACGAGGAGTTTGAGCGTATCGTAGCTAGCGGCGGCGAATACGTCAAATTTAAGCTGGGAAATTTAAGCAAGTATTTTGAAGTGGAGATATTTAGAGAGCATGCGGCAAGGCTCATCCCTGAGCTTTGCGAATGCGAGCTAAAAAAAGAGCTTGAAAATTTACGCGAGGGATATCTGTTGCTTAGGAAGGACTTTTGATGAAAATTAGCTCAAATTCGGCAAACGCTTACGGGTTAAATTTAGCGCGCGGAGGGCTTTTAGGATGAAAAAGGCTTTGCTTTGCATCGGCAATCCCTTGCGCGGCGACGACGACGTAGGCAACGAAACGGGGCGAATCGTCGAGGTAAATTTGAAAGATTGGCGTGTATTTTACGGACAGGACGTGCCTGAAAACGAGTTTGGCGCGCTTAGAGAATTTGAGCCTGACATCATCGTCGTGGTGGACGCGATGAGCGGGTTTAAGGACGGAGCGATCGAATTTTTCGATCTAAGCAACGAGCGCGACTATATCTACTCGACGCACAACTTGCCCACGCCCGTACTTTTAAGCTACCTGCGTAAAATTTGTCCCAAAACGCTGTTTTTAGGCATTAGCGTTTTGCTTGAAAACGTGCTTGATTTTAAAGAGGGCTTAAGCGAAAATGCGAAAAAAAGCGCGCAAAAAGCCTTTGAACGTATCTTGGAAATAGATAAAAATTTAAATTAGGAGGAGAAGATGTTAAATCCTGCAGAAACCGCGCAAGCGGTGTCAAATTCGATGGAGCACAAGGCGCATACTCCGTTAGTAAGCATTATTTTTCTAGCTATCATGGCGGGCGCGGCGATTGCTATGGGCGATATTTTCTGGGCGCACTCGACCGTGGGCATGGCTGAAAAACAGTCTATCGGTCTTGCAAATTTTATCGGCGGCATCACCTTTAGCTGCGGACTTATGATGGTCGTTTTCTACGGCGGACATCTATTTACGAGCTCGGTTTTAAGCGGCGTTAGTGCGTATGAAGGCAAGCTAAATTTAGGCAAAACCTTTAGCTACTGGGCGATCGTTTGGGTTTTTAACTTCGTCGGCGGCGCGCTAATTGCTTATATGTATTACTACTCCGGCTTACCGCTAAAATACGACGGCTATATCTTGCAGCACTTTATACCCTCAGGTATAGGCAAGGTTACCGCGCCGTTTCACGAGCTATTTATTCGCGGTATCTTTTGTAACGTGTTTGTTTGTATGTCTATCTGGACTGCGACCAGCGAGAGCAATTTAGCGGGCAAATTTTTTGCCATTATGTGGATGATCGGCGCGTTTGTCGCATGCTCTATGGAGCACTGCGTGGCAAATATGTTTATCATAACAGAAGCCATCATCGCTAAAGCTCACTACATCGCGGCAAACGGCGGAGATATCACCGCTGCGGCTACGGCTCTAGGGCACGGCATCACGGCTGAAAAACTAGAAATGCTAAACTGGGGAAATTTCATCGGTAAAAACCTAGTTCCCGTCACGCTAGGCAATATCTGCGGCGGACTTTTCTTTGTGGGACTAGTTGGATTTATGGCGAATAAATTCGACATGAAAAAGAAGTAATTTTAATTCCCCGGCTCGGCTGGATTTCAAATAGTTTTCGGCTAGGATACTCGGTCACGGACGACCGGTCCGCTCCCGTCGTATCCGCCGCAAACTATTTAAACTACACACAATCCGTCTGGAAGGTTTATCTCATATCTTGATAAATTCGTAAATTTTACTTGCCAAGACCCGTACCCTGAAAACACTAAATTTAAATTTGCGACGCTTTGCGCTAGCAAAGCAGTGTCGCCACCTCTCACGTGCAGTGGGGTTGGAGAGGGCTTCTGCGTCGCTACGCTAGCGGCTGCAAGCAGACGGGACAGAAAGGGGCGACGCTTCGTAAGTAGAACCCCCTTCCTCTCCCGAAAAAAAGGGGCTCTTTTGCTTCGACTTTGCCTCGCCTTGTGCTTAGCTGCACTTCGTTTGCTACTGTTAGGACGCACTCTCTTTGAGAGCTGCTAGCAGAGCGTATTCAAGCCCCTTCCCCTTTAACAAAAAAGCAAGATGATTTCAAGCAATGATCTCGTTTAAAGAAATTTAAATACATGGCATCAAATTTAAAAGCCGAATTTAGCATCTTAAAGATACGGGTCTAGGCGCGTAAATTTAAATTTAGTCAGTATAGATTTGTGGTTTTGCGACCGCTCATCAACCGCGCGCCGCAGCGTTTTTGCCTGGCTTGTTCGTTTCTCTAGCCTAGTTTAGCTAGGCAAATTCGGCTAAAATTTATTAAACGTACGCGCGAGTCGGTTGCTTATTTTGGCTGTTTAAAACTTAAATTTAAACGTCAAATTTTACGCTTACGGCGCGCGAGTTAAAACCCTTAAATTTAAAAGCAAATTTAGTCTAGCTTGGTTTGATAACTAAACGGCGGTCTAAATTTAGCCGCCGCAGCCAAAAACTGCGGTTAAAACGGGCGAATTAGCGCGCAAAATTTGCCGGGTGTCAAGAGCGTGCAGTATTTGCTAGAGCCTTACCGCGTATCTACCGCTTACAACGCTTTTTGCGGCTTTGCCGGCTCGCTAAGCTTTAGAGCGTATCTGCGCCCGCAAACTTCGCCTGCGCCGGCTGGTGCGAAATTTAGCGCTTTAAAGCGGCGAATTTAATCCTTAAAAATCTTCAAAAATGAGTAAACGTCGCGCACGCCGTTAATGTGCTTGGCGTACCATATCGCGTGTTTTTCCTGCTCGATGTCGGTTATAATGCCCGTAAATACGACGTTGCACTGCACCACGCTCACTCTTACGCTCGTACCGCTTATTATGCTGTCTTTAAAAAGATTATTTTTTAAATTTAGCATTATGGCGAGGTTGCCTTCGCATCCGCCGCCGTCTTTGGGGAAGCGTATATACGTATAGATTTTATTTACGCCGCTTGTATTTTTGGCTAATTCCACGAGTTTTTCTTTGTGCTCGGCGTCCGGTACGACGCCGATGAGGTAGACGTCGCCGTAAAAGCTCTCCACGTCCACGTTTAGGTTGCTAAGGCCGCTCGTGCCAAAAATTTTAGTCTGAATTTTGGTTTTTACGATTTTATCTTTGGCTATGGAGTAGATGCCCCGCTCGTCTTGGCTCACTTGATAGGCGTCGTATACGTTTATGCCCGTTAGCGGCGTCACGGTGGTGAAATACTCTAAGCATCCGCCCAAAAAAATAGCGGGAGCCAAAAACGCGAGAGCATGTAAAATTTGCCGTAAAAAGAGCCTAAAATCCATCGCGAGCCTATAAAATTTTGCCTAAATACTATAAAAATCAAACTAAAATTTATATAAATTTGGCTATAATCGCCATCGTCATCTAAAAATGCGGAGGATAAGGCGATCTGGTGGCGTCCGCGGACTTCAAATCCGATGGCGGGGCGGTTGACCGCTTCGCGGGGAGTTCGATTCTCTCATCCTCTCGCCAAACTTCTACGTTTATTATCTTAAAACAAGCAAAATTCAGCTACAATAAGCCGTTTATGTAAAATTAATTTAAGGTTTTTCTTTTGGCTAAGTCTAATCTCGATAAAAATGCCCTTTCTTACGCCGTTTTAAGCAAGATATATATGGTAAATTTTATCGTTATCGCCGCATTAATCTGCGTGGCCGGCTTTGGCGTAAATTTGAAATTTGAAGACGTAAAAGGCGAAATTTACGCCCAGAATGCTTATTTTAGCAACTTTTTGTCCGAGCGTTTCGCGGCTGCCGATTCGGAGCTAAGGCTGATAGAAAAATACCTCGCCGCAAACGCCGCCGACGTTAAGACGGTATTTGAATTTTCTTTAAATAATAGCCCGGAATACGTCGCGTTTTTTATAGCCGATAAAAACGGCGAGATAAAATTTACGACCGATGAAAAACTAGGCGCGAAATATAGAGGTTTTTTCGCATCTAAGCCTTGGGCGGACGCGGAAGCTGGCGAGACGCTACGCTCTAAATTCGCCCTTGATAAAAGCGACTCCGCATCGAGATTTACCGCGATAAAGATGAGTAGCGGAGAGATTTTGGCCGTACTGATAAATTATTCTTTCATTTATGATGAATTAACCAACAACTGCGGCTTTGGCGACGCGAAATCCTTCGTCGTCTCAGAGGACGGCGAGATACTTTTTCACGGCGATACGGAGCTGGTTTTGGAGCGTAAAAAGATATTTGACGTATACGGCGCGCCTGCCGATTACATTGGCGGAGGGATAAAATTTGCGCTAAATTCGCCGCAAAAAGACATCTATCTCGCGGCAAAAGTGCCTAACGAAGGCGTTGCGGCTGTGTCTTATTATCCCTTAAACAAACTCGTGCGCGAAAATTTAATTTTTCTGCTAGTTTGCGGCGTATTTTTGGGTGCTGGTTCGCTCTTTACGCTATTTTACGCTAAATTTATGAAACAAAACGTCGTAAAGCCCATCTACGTCATCAAAAATTTAACGCGAAAAGCAAGGCGCGGCGAGGAGATAAGCGGGTATTTAAAATTCGGCGAGATAGATGATTTTGAGCAAATAGCAAGCGACGTAAAGAGCCTTTTTGACGAGCGCGAGGCGAGTAAAGCGGCTCTTGAGAGATACTCGAGTAAGTTTGGATTTTTGTTTGAAAAAGGGCCTTTTATCTTACTTTTAATCGACGCAAAAAGCGGCGAGATACTAGAGGCTAGCGCGAAGGCTTGCGAATTTTACGGACTTAGCGCGGAGGAGATGAAGGGTAAAAATTTAACCCTGCTAAACGCGCCAGATTTAGCTCAAATCAAAATTTTGCAAGAAGACGGCGCGCAAATTTACGAAACGAGCCGTATCGCGGCGGACGGCCAGACTAGACAAATACGCATCCGCAAACAAAACTACGAGCTTAGCTGCGGCGAAAAGATCGGCTTTTGCGTGATAGAAGACGTCACGCAAAGCGACGCTTTAAAGAAAAACGCGGCGAAGGAAGATTTGATGAGCGAGCATTCGCCGGCATTTAGCGTCGCGTGGAAAGGTGGGCTAGTAGGCGCGGTATCGGGCGTCTCGCATAGCGTCAAACGCGTTTTGGGTTATAAACCAGCAGAGATGCTTGCTGCGGATTTTGACTTTAAAAACATCATTCATCCGGATGATTTGGATAAATTTTTAAACGAATTTAATATCAAATTTAGACTCTACGGCGCAAATTTGCGCAAAAAGGAGTTTGAGAGCTTGCAGCCTTGCAGGTTGATGAGGAAAAATTTAGAGAGCGTAAAGTGCGATATTTTCGTTAAATTTATCTCGCAAGACGGCAAAAATATCGACGAGGCGATCGGATATTTTATCGAATGCGATTTGTCGCGAAACCTAATCTCGCTACAAGGTGCGGCGTCTAGTTTATCAAGCGGACAAGGCTTGCGCGGCGAGGCGATTTTGCGCCTTTTGGCAAACTCTAGCGAGGGCGTGGCTACAGTCTTGTTAGACGGAACTTTTGCCGGCGTAAACGACGCTTTTTGCAAAGTATCCGGATACGAGAAGAGCGAGGTCGTCGGCAAGCCGTCGAATTTATTAAAGTCCGGCGTACACGACGCTAAATTTTACGAAAATATGTGGCAAAGCCTGCTAAAAAACGGCTTTTATAGCGGCGAGATTTATAACAAGCGCAAAAACGGCGAAATTTATCTAGAGCGGCTTAGTATAGTTACGATTTTTGAGGGCGGCAAGCCCGCGTATTTCGTCGCGGCGTTTCACGAGCTACCGTGGAGAGAGCCTGGAGCGACCGAAATGAATCAAAAGCAAAGGAGCAAGAGTGAGCGAATTTGACGCGAACGTTTATGAGCACGAGATACCGAGCGGCACGAGGCTGTATTTCGGACAAAGCGCGAAACTAAAAAGAAAGATCGAGTGCGCGGCGAGCGAAATTTTGGAAAAAAACGGATTTCACGAGATCGTGACGCCGTTTTTCTCGTATCATCAGCATCTAAGCGTGCAGCCAACGGCCTTAGTGCGCTTTAGCGATCACGAAAATCATCAAATCAGCCTGCGCGCCGATAGCACCGTGGACGTCGTGCGTATCGTGCTTAGACGCCTAAAAGACACCGAGCCTAAACGCTGGTTTTACATCCAGCCCGTTTTTAAGTACCCCAGCGCCGAAATTTATCAAATCGGCGCCGAGCTAATCGGCGAGAGCGATCTGGCTACTAGCGTCAAGATCGCAAAGGAGCTTTTTGCGTCGTTTGATCTAGCGCCCGTGCTACAAATCAGCCACATCGCGATCCCGCAGATCGTGTGCAGGCTGCTAAATTTGCCTATTTCGATATTTGAGCACGGAGAGATCGAAAAAATCCTAAATCAAAACGAAGAGTGGCTAAAAAGGCTAGCCTTTGTAAATACGGTGGGCGACATCGACGAGATTTTGCCGCTAGTGCCGAGTGAGATAAAAATCGCGCTACTTGAGATAAAAGAGCTGGCGCAGGCGGTAAAATATGAAAATTTAAGAATTGTTCCGTTATATTATTCAAAGATGAGGTATTATGACAAGCTGTTTTTTAGATTTTTAGACGGCAACGCCGTGCTAAGCGGCGGCGGCAACTACGAGATAGAAGGCATAAAAAGCAGCGGATTTGGCGTATATACCGACGCGTTAATCGAAAATTTAGATCAAAAGGAGAGAGTATGAGCAAGGCTGACGTGATAGTGGGCGTGCAGTGGGGAGACGAAGGCAAGGGCAAGATCGTAGATCTGCTAAGCGGCGGCTACGATATGGTGTGCAGGTGTCAAGGCGGGCACAACGCGGGCCACACGATCGTCGTAGAAGGCAAGAAAATCGCGCTGCATCAGGTTCCCTCAGGCATACTTCATAAAAATATAATCAACATCATCGGCAACGGCGTCGTGCTCTGCCCGGCCGAGATAATAGAAGAGCTAAAGCAGTTTGGAGACGTTTGGGGGCGGCTATTTATCAGCGACAAGGCGCATTTAAATTTGCCTTATCACGCGCAAATCGACCAAGCCAAAGAAAAGGCCAAAGGCGCACACGCTATCGGCACGACGGGCAAGGGCATAGGGCCTGCGTATAGCGACAAAATCAGCCGTAGCGGGCACCGCGTAGGGGAGCTAAAAAACCCCGAAAAGCTTTGCGACGCGATTTTGGCCGATTTTGCGGCAAATAAAGCGTTTTTAGACGTTCTAGGCGTCAAAGCGCCTGCGCGCGAGGAGCTTTTGGGCGAGCTAAAGAGCTACGAGGCAGCGCTGGGTAAATTTATAGTAGATACCACGCACATGGTCTGGGAAGCCATAGACGCGGATAAGAAAATTTTACTCGAGGGAGCGCAGGGCACGCTGCTAGACATCGATCACGGCACGTATCCTTTCGTAACTAGCTCAAACACCGTAACAGCAGGCAGCTGCAGCGGTATCGGGCTAAGTCCTAAAAACGTCGGCGAGGTAATCGGCATCATTAAGGCCTACACGACTAGAGTCGGCAACGGCGCTTTCCCGACCGAGGACATGGGCGAAGAGGGCGAAAAGATACGCGATATCGGACGCGAATACGGCGCTACGACGGGCAGGCCGCGCCGCACAGGCTGGTTTGACGCGGTCGGAGTGAGATATGCGGCGAGGCTTGACGGCGTGGATAAATTTGCGCTGATGAAGCTTGACGTTTTAGACGGCTTTAAAAAGGTAAAAATTTGCAAAGCCTACGAGAAAAACGGCAAGATAATCGAGTATTTCCCAAGCGATTTGGAGGGCGTAAAGCCGGTCTACGAGGAGCTTGACGGCTGGGATAAGGTAGAAGGAGCGCGTAAATTTGACGATCTGCCCGCAAATGCAAAGGCCTTTATCAAACGCATCGAGGAGATCACGGGCGTAAAGGTCGGCATAGTATCTACTAGCCCGGAGCGCGAAGACACGATAGTTCGATAAGATGAAAAGCAAATTTACGCAAATCGTAAATATAAAAAAGCGAAATTTAGACAAAATCGAGCTAAATTTGGCAAGAACCAGAAACGAAGCGGCGATGATAGAGGGCTTCATAGCGCAGGCCGCCGAGCAAATTTCGAAATTTGAAATGCCCTCAAGCGGCTCTGCGGCCGATCTGCGCGGATCGCTAGAGCTTTTGGGCGCTATGCGGGGAGAGAAAAATCTGCTAACCGAGCGGCTCGAGCTAACGAAAAAAAGCATCGCGCACCTCGAGCGGCAGTACAAGGCGGCCAATCTAGAGTACGAAAAGATGAAATACCTGCAAACGCAGGACTTTAGCACGCAAATAGAAAAGATAAAAAAGGCCGAAGCGGCGGCTCTGGACGAGTTTGCGACGATGAATTTTACTAGGCAAAAAGAGGCGAAGGCTTGAAAAAATTTTTGATTTTACTAACTTTAAATTTATGCGTTTGGGGCGCAAACGGCGCAAATGTGCAAAGCCCGGCGCAAAGCGGCTTTAAGATCCCGGTGGACTGCGTTTCGATATTTGAAACTAGAAAAGACGAGCTAAAAAGAGAGCTTGCTAAAATAGACGAAGCAAGGCAGGCTTTGGAGGCTTTTCGTGCGAGTTCGGCGGCGCTTTTTGAGGAGCGAAATGCCAAACTAGCCGCCAAAGAGGCCGAGATAAACGCGACTCTGACCCGCGCGCAAGAGGAAAAAAAGCAGACCGAGCAGCTACTAAAGAAAAACGACGAAATCCTAAAAGAGCTAAAAGCGATGACTAGCGACAAGGTCGGCGAGACCTACGGCAAGATGAAAGATCAAGCCGCTGCCGACGTTCTAAGCGCGATGGATAGGGCGGACGCGGCTAGCATCATGTATTCGCTAAGTCCTAAAAAAATCTCTGCGATAATGGCTAAAATGGAGCCTACCGCGGCGTCTGAGATCACGCTTTTAATCAAGCAAGGCCCGCCGTTTATAAAGGCTGAAAAAAACGTAACGCAAGAACTCTCTCCGACCTCGCCCGACGGCCCTGCGGGAAATCTGCTAAATTTGTAAATTTAGAGCCGCGGCGCTCTAAATTTATCTTGGTTTGCGTCTAAATTTGACCTCAAATTTACTGCGGTCAAATTTAACGCCAAAGCCTAATTTAACTAACATCCGGTCTTAAAAACGCCAAAATCGCTTTTATCCGCGGGGCGAATTTGGATTTAAAATTTACTAAAAACAAACTCCCGCCAAAACAAAAACGCCGTGAGATTTTAGGTATTTCTTACCAAATTTTGGTTAAAATCAAGCCCAAAAAGAGAGGTAAAAATGCGTATAAAACTCCCACACACACCCTACATCGCGCACAAAATCGCTATTGATTTATTAAAGTCCGGATTCGTAAATTTAACGCGCGGAGTGGAGCCGGTAGCGGCATGCGCGAAAGAAGTTTTAGATGAAGATTTGCAAAAAGAAAAAGCTCTTGAAGAGCGCGTAAACGAGGTGCTAGCCCAAAACGAAGACGATATGGAGAGCATGCAAGTCGATAGAAAAAATATGTTTTGGCTCGTGAAAAAAAAGCTGGCCAAAGAGTACGGCGTCATCCTTTCTTACGAAGACCGTTTTAGCAACGTCGCTCATCTCGTGCTACAAAACGCTTGGAAAAAGGGACTCATCGACTACTCGGTCTCCGAAAACCGTATCAAAAACATCATCTACGGCTCGATCGAAGAGTATCTAAAAACGTATGAAATTTTACAAGACGTAGTCATCGACAAGATCGACGGCTACAAGCGCAAACTGATCCCCGGCACCGAGGAGTACGACATCGTATTTGAGCGGCTCTACGAGGACGAGCTAAGAAAACGAGGCATGCTGTGAGAGCTTATATCTACCTTGAAAACGGCGTTTTTTTGCAGGCGAAGGCCTTTGGCGCGGGCGGTACGGCTAGCGGCGAAATGGTCTTTAACACGAGTCTAACCGGCTATCAGGAGATCATGAGCGATCCTAGCTACGCGGGTCAGTTTATCGTCTTTACGATGCCAGAAATCGGCATAGTAGGCATAAACGAAGATGATATGGAGAGCGCCAAAATCCACGCTAGCGGCGTTTTGATGAGGGATTTTAACTCTACGCCGTCAAATTTCCGCTCGCAAAAAAGCTTGGAAGTTTTTTTCAAAGAGCAAGGCAAATTCGGCGTTTACGATATCGACACGAGATTTTTAACCAAGATGCTACGCGATAACGGTGCGCTTCACGCTGTGATCTCAACTGAAATTTCAGACGAAAAAGAGCTAAAAAAACTACTCGAAAACTCGCCTAGAATCTCAGAAATAAACTACGTCGCAAAGGTAAGCACCGAGCAAATTTACGCTCACGAAAAGGGCGCCTGGGATCACGCGAGCAAAGCCTACTCCGCGCTAAAACCAAACGGCAAAAAGATCGCCGTCATCGACTACGGCGTGAAGCGAAACATCCTAAACGAGCTTTGCGAAACCGGCCTTGAGACGCAAATTTACCCTCACGACGTGCAGGCTGAAGAACTCATCGCTAAATTTAGCAAAGGCGAGATAAACGGCGTGTTTCTCTCAAACGGCCCTGGCGAACCCAAAGCCCTAAAAAACGAGATCGCGCAGATAAAAAAACTGATCGAAGCAAGGGTGCCGATTTTCGGTATTTGCCTTGGACATCAGCTGCTTAGCAATGCATTTGGCTTTGAGACGTACAAGCTAAAATTCGGTCAGCACGGCGCAAATCACCCGGTTTTAAATTTGCAAACCAAAGCAGTCGAGATAACGGCGCAAAACCACAACTACAACGTCCCCGAGGAGATAGCGCAGGTCGCCCATATCACGCATAGAAATCTTTTCGACGGCACGATTGAGGGCGTGAGATACAAGGATTATCCGGTATTTTCGGTGCAGCATCACCCCGAGGCTAGCGGCGGGCCGAGCGAGAGCAAGTATATCTTTAAACAATTTTTAGAAATTTTATAGTTGCTAGTCGCGGTCAAATTTGAGCAAAATTTAGAGCTAAATTTACGGATCAAATTTGGCTCTAGCGCGGCTAAAATTTACAAATGAAATTTATCGGTCAAATTTGATGAGCGACGCCGAGTTTGTTTCGATTTTGAGCGTCGCGGCGCTTAGCTCAGTGGGCCACTGCACGGGTATGTGCGGCGGTTTTGCTATCTTGCTCGCGCGGTTTTTGAGCGGTAAAGGTAAAATTTTTAGCGCGGCGATGATAGCGGGGTATAACCTGGCTAGAATTTGCGCTTATATGCTGCTTGGCTTTATTTTCGGGTCGTTTGGCGGCGTATTTACGCTATCTCTTGCGGCGCGAGGCTACTTGTTCTTTGCCGTCGGCGTTTTTATGGCGGTTTTGGGCGTGGCGCTCATTAGGCGCGGGACGCTACTTAATTTCATCGAGAAAAACGCATTTTTATCCAAAATTTTAAACGAAAAAATGAAAGCTGCGATCGCTAAAAATAGCGTGCCGGGGTTTTTAGCGCTCGGGTTTTTAAACGGGCTGCTGCCGTGCGGAGTGGTTTATTATTTTTTAGCTTTGGCCGTAGCTAGCGGCAGCGGGGGAAAGGGCGTAGCCATCGCCGCGACTTTTGGCGCGGTTAGCTTTTTTGCGATGAGTTTTTACGCGCTGATTTTAAAGGCCGCGAGCGAAAAATTTAAAAAACATGCACTAAATTTAAGCGGCGCAGCGATAATAATTTACGGAATTTACCTGGCTTTTATAGGATTTACGGCGAGCAATGGATAAGATCAAAGCAAGATTCAGGCAGTATCAAGAGGCTATCGAGGCTAGTAACATCGTCTCAAAGACCGACACCAACGGCACTATCACCTTCGTAAACGACGAGTTTTGTAAGATGTCGGGCTTTACGCGCGAGGAGCTAATCGGTGCAAATCACAACATCGTGCGCCATCCCGAGGTGCCAAAGGATGTTTACGCGCGGCTTTGGGAGACGATTTTGGCCAAAAAAGTGCACAAAGGCACGATAAGGAACCGCACCAAAGACGGCCGCGACGTCTATCTAAACACGACCATCATCCCGATTTTAAATTTAAGCGGGCAGATCGAGGAGTTTCTTGCGATTAGATACGATGTAACGGACGTGATAAATTTAAACAACGAGCTTGAAAAGACGAAAAAAGAGCTGCTAAATTTAAACGAAAATCTCGAAAACAGAGTCGCCGAGCAGACGGCCAAGCTCGTAAATTTAAACCAAAATCTAGAAAATTTGGTAAAAGCCGAGATCAAGAAAAACGAGGAAAAGACCAAAATGCTCTTTTTGCAGTCGCGTCTAGCCTCGATGGGCGAGATGATCGCAAACATCGCTCACCAGTGGCGACAGCCTTTAAACGAGCTTAGCATCACGCTTTTTAAACTAAAAGAGAGCGTCAAAGCAAACGAGAAATTCGAGGCCGGCTACGAGCACGCAAAGCGCGTGATAAAGGGTATGTCGCAGACGATCGAGGATTTTAGAAACTTTTTTAGCGTTGAGCGCGATAGAGAGGCTTTCTTGCCCTCGGCTGCGGTAGAAAACGCGCTAAAGATGGTGCAGGGAACCTACGAAAAAGAGGGCATAGACGTAAATTTGGAGCTAAAAAGCGAGGGTCAAATTTACGGTTTCGAGTCGCAGCTTTGTCAGGCCGTGATTATCCTGCTTTCTAACGCCAAAGATGCACTGGCAAATCAAAAAAACGATAAAAAAGTAACGCTAAGCTTAGAAACAAAGGATAAATTCGTTATCATAAGAGTAACGGATAATGCAGGCGGCATAAAAGAGGAGATAATGGACAAGATTTTTGAGCCTTATTTTACTACCAAGCACCCAAGCTTAGGCACGGGTATCGGCCTATATATGCTAAAAAGCATAGTCAAAAATCACGGCGGAAGCGCCGGCGCTAAAAACGTAAAATTTGGAGCGGAATTTGAGATAAAACTGCCGCTAAAGGATGAAAAATGAAAAATTTTAAAGAGCTAACGCTACTGCTAGTCGAGGACGAGGATAGCATAAGAGAGTCGATGCAAGAGGTTTTCGGCGGCGTATTTCAAAAGGTCATATCGGCCTCAAACGGCGACGAAGGTCTTAAGAAATTTAAAAAATTTAGCCCCGATATCGTGATAGCCGATATCATGATGCCTATCATGGACGGACTTGAGATGTCAAGGCAGATAAAAGAGTTCTCAAAAAACACGCCAGTAGTGATCCTAAGCGCGTATAGCGAAAAGGAAAAACTGCTAAAAGCTATCGACGTGGGTATCGATAAATACGTAATAAAGCCTATCGATATGGACGAGCTTTTTGCCCTGCTAGAACAGATCGTAAAAACCAAAATCATAGGCGCCGATATCATCGAGATTTCTGGCGGATATTCGTTTAACCAAACCAAAAAAGTGCTCGTAAAAAACGGCGTCGAGATCGCGTTAACCAAAAAAGAGCTGGCCTTTATCTCGCTTTTAGTTAAACGTATCGGTACGCTCGTTTTAACCGAGGAGATTAGAAACGTGGTATGGTTTGGCGAAAAGGTAAACGATCCGGCCGTTAGAACATTTATCAAGCGAATACGCGATAAAGTAGGCGCCGGTCTTATAAAAAACTCGCCGGGTCTTGGCTATAAAATCGAGCTGAAAAAGTAAAATTTGAAACGCAAATTTAGGTCGGTTAAGCGATTTTACACTAAAAATCTAATAAAATAACAATCTAATAACAAAATAAACAAAGGAGGATATCGATGCGACTAGACAGGGCGCTAAGCTACGACTACACGGTCGCCAAGTATTTTATGTTCGCGACGATACTGTTTGGGATAGTCGGCATGAGCGTCGGCGTTTTCATAGCGTTTCAGATGGCGTACCCAGACTTAAACTATCTCGCGGGCGAATACGGCACCTTTAGCCGCCTAAGACCGCTACATACGGCGGGCGTGATATTTGGATTTATGCTTTCGGGCGTATTTGCGACGTGGTACTATATCGGACAGAGGGTTTTAAAAGTCTCGATGAGCGAGTCGCCGTTTTTGATGGCGGTAGGCAAGCTGCACTTTTGGATATATATGCTGGTTATGGCAGGCGGCGTGTTTAGCCTGCTTGCTGGCGTTAGCACGTCAAAAGAGTACGCCGAGCTAGAGTGGCCGCTAGATATCGGCGTGGTCGTGCTTTGGGTGCTTTGGGGCGTTAGTATATTCGGCCTTATCGGTATCCGCCGCGAGAGGACGCTTTATATCTCGGTTTGGTATTTTATCGCGACGTTTTTAGGTATCGCTATGCTTTATTTGTTTAACAACATGGCCGTGCCGACCAAGCTGGTTTCAGGATATGGCAACTGGTGGCACTCGGTCTCGATGTATGCCGGAGCCAACGACGCCCTAGTGCAGTGGTGGTACGGGCATAACGCCGTGGCGTTCGTGTTTACCGTGCCGATAATCGCTCAAATTTACTACTTCCTTCCTAAAGAGAGCGGTCAGCCGATATTTTCTTACAAGCTTTCGATTTTCTCGTTTTGGAGCCTCATGTTCCTTTATCTTTGGGCGGGCGGACACCATCTGATCTACTCTGCGGTGCCTGACTGGATGCAGACGATGGGTTCTGTGTTTTCGGTGGTTTTGATACTGCCGTCTTGGGGATCTGCGATAAATATGCTTCTAACGATGCGCGGCGAGTGGCAGCAGCTCAGAGAAAATCCTCTTATCAAATTTATGATTTTAGGCTCGACGTTTTATATGTTTTCTACTCTTGAAGGGCCGATTTTAGCGATCAAGTCCGTAAACGCTCTAGCGCACTTTACCGACTGGGTGCCCGGACATGTGCACGACGGTACGCTAGGCTGGGTCGGCTTTATGACGATGGCGGCGCTTTATCATATGACGCCTCGCGTATTTAAACGCGAAATTTACTCAAAATCCTTGATGGAAACCCAGTTTTGGATACAGACTATCGGCATAGTGCTTTACTTTTCGTCGATGTGGATCGCGGGCATCACTCAGGGTATGATGTGGAGAGCGACGGACGAATACGGAAATTTAGCCTACTCGTTTATCGATACGGTGATAAACATAGTACCGTACTACTGGATCAGAGCCGTGGGCGGACTACTCTATCTGCTTGGATTTTTTATATTTGTTTATAATATCTACAAGAGTTTTGGCGCCAAATCGCTCGAAAAAGAGCCGTTAAGCGCCAGTCCTGCGGGCGTAAAGGAGGTTGCTAATGTTTAGTTGGTTAGAGAAAAATCCCTTCTTTTTCGCGGTTATGGTTTTTATATTTATCGCCTATGCGGGCGTGATCGAGATCTTGCCTGATTTTGCCAACAGAGCTAGGCCGCTTGAGGGCACCAAGCCGCCGACGGTTTTACAGCTTGCGGGCAAACACGTATATATGAAAGATAGCTGTAACGCCTGCCACACGCAGCAAATTCGCCCTTTTAAGGCCGAGACCGATAGATACGGCATGTATTCGCTTAGCGGCGAGTATGCGTTTGACCGCCCGCATCTTTGGGGATCAAAGAGAACCGGCCCCGACCTTTGGCGCGTGGGTAACTACCGCACCACCGACTGGCATGAAAATCACATGAAAGAGCCGACCTCTGTGGTGCCAGGCTCCATAATGCCTGCTTATAAGCATCACTTTAGCAGCAACGCCGACATCGAGACGGCATACGGCGAGGCGGTAACGACGAAAAAGGTATTTGGCGTACCGTACGACGTAGAGGGTATGCCAAGACTAGGCACCTACGAGGAGGCGCAGGCAGCCGCCAAAGAAGAAGCCGCCGCTATAGTTGAAGAGATGAAGGACGAAGAGGTCAAAAAGGCCTTTGAACGCGGAGAGATCCGCGAGATAGTGGCGCTCATCGCCTATCTAAATAGCTTAAAATAGGCGAATTTATGGACGCGCAGACTCTAAGAGATATCCAAGGATACGGAGCTTTTATCTTTCTAGCCGTGTGCGCCGCGCTTCTTTACGGATACTATTTTCATCTGTATAGATCCGAAAAGAGCGGCAGGCGAAACTACGAAAGATACTCCGATCTCGCCCTAAAAGACGGCATCGACGAGGAAATTTTAGAGTCTGCGTCCATAGAGCAAAACGCTAAAAAGGAAAAATAATGCAATGGTTTAATTTAGAAGATAACGTAAATTTACTGGGGCTTATCGGAGCTATTGCCATCGTTTTGGCCACGGTTTTCGTCGTGAGTCGCTTGGTCGGGCAGATGAAGGTAGCAAAACCTAAGGCCGAACTAAGCGAGCATAGCTGGGACGGCATAGGCGAGTACAAAAATCCAGTACCGCTGGGCTGGGCGATAGTTTATGCGATATGCATCGTCTGGGCCTTGTGGTATATGATTGCCGGCTATCCGGTAAACTCCTACTCGCAAATCGGCGAATATAACGAAGAAGTCGCCGCCGCAAACGCTAAATTTGAAAAACGCTTCGCAAACGTAGACGCCAAGACGCTTCACGCTATGGGCGAGAGCCTGTTTTTAGTACAGTGTTCCTCCTGCCACGGCATAACCGGCGACGGTATAAACGGCAAGGCCGCAGACCTTTCCAAATGGGGTAGCGAAGAGGGGATATTTGATACGATAATGAACGGCTCAAAAGGCCTTGAGTATCCGATGGGCGAGATGCCTGCGGGCATGGCGGACGAGGAGGGCGCAAAGGCGATCGCCGCCTACATAGCTAAGGAAATTTCCGGCGTAAAAAAGACCAAAAACGAAAATTTGGTAGAAACGGGCAAGGAGCTTTTTGCTACCTGCGCAGCCTGCCACGGCGAGGACGGTAAAGGCATGGAGGGCAACTCTCCTGATCTATCTAAATACGGCACGGCGTCCTTTGTCGAGGACGTATTGCAGCACGGTAAAAAGGGCGCTATCGGTACGATGCCTAAATTTAGCGACGGCAGGCTAAACGCCTTGCAGCAAAAAGCCGTCGGCGAGTACGTTATCTCGCTTTCTAAAGGAGAATAAATGGAAAACACGAATCGAAACGTTTTTGGCCTACACGGCGTGACGGGGCTACTCATCGCGACCGGCCTGCTGCTAGCGATCCTAGCGGCGCTCACGTACTACGCGATCAAGCTCCAGCAAGAAGTCGCGCAAAAACCTTACTCGCTAAATGCCTCCGAGCTAAAGATGAAAAGCGCGGATAACGCCAAGCAAGTGCGCATAAAGGAGTGAACATGCAAGCGATTTTGGAGAAATTTATCGTCGCGGGACTCATTGCGGCGGCGGCATTTACGGCGTGGGCGGTGCTAACGCCAAATCACCTTTTCGTCGGATGAAATTTGATAAATCAAAGAGCGCAGACTCTGCCGCTCTTTTTCAAATTTTAGATTTAAGCGGCTCGCTTTGTGTTTTGCGCGAAAATACGCGACTTAGCCGATGAAATTTATAAATTACGCTCGCTCAAATTTAACTATCCTTTCTCACTTTCTCGCGCTCAAATTTACAAATTTGACCCGCGCATTTTTTATCTTTTTGCTTTTTATTTTTTACGGCGCGGCGACTTTGCAGGGTTCAGATTTGCCTCGCGAGATAGTTTTAGTAAATCAAAACATCCTAAGCCAGGCCGTGAGCGAGAAAATCGCGGTTTTGGGCGAGGAGTTAGCTAGCAAAAGCGGCGTGTTTGCCGGGGTTGCGGTTTATGAGAGCCTAGGGGGTAAAACGCTAAAAGAAGCGGCCGCGCAGCTAAATTTAACACCGCCTTACGCGCTTTTGATGCTTGCTAAAGCGGAGCATAAGGTGGAAATTTTTGCCGATCCCCAGACGCTAAAGCTTTTTGATAAAGAAAAAATTTTAAGCCCCTATCCAAGCTCGGGCTCTATTTTGCCGATACTGGCGTCCAAAAACGGCAAAGATATCTTTAACGCCGCCCTTTTAAACGGCTACGCGGATCTTGCCGAACAGATCGCCGCGAGTAAGGGCGTGAGCTTGCAAAACGCTATCGGCAGCCAAAACCGTCTGACGCTAGATGTATTTAGGATTTTTATCTACGGCTCTATAGCTCTTGTCGTTTGCGCCGCTGCGTTTAGAAAATTTAGGAGGAAAAATGGCTAAAAACTACTGGCCTCACGCTATCGTTATCTCGCTTATTTTGATAGTCGCCTCCTGCGTAGCGACCATCATTCTGGCCGTGAAAAACCCCGTGGAGATGGACGAGTTTTACTTCGAGCGCTACCAAAACGTCGATGAAAATATAAACGAGATCGAGGCTAGCCAGCGCAGATTTGACGCCAAATACGCCCTTAAATTTGAACCGGAATTTGACGGATTAAGCGGATACTTTAAGATCGCCGTCGAGAGCAAAAACGGCTCGGTGGCGCCGAATTTCACGTACGAGATTTTACTAACCAGACCCGCGACGAACGAGCAAAATCAAAATTTAAACGCTAAATTCGACGGGCAAATTTTAAAAACACAGCCCGTAACGCTCCCCAAAAAAGGCAAATGGCAAATTTTGCTAAAAATCTCCGACGCAAACGACACGGGCTTTTATAAATTTAGCTTCGAGGCGCGCTAGTTTTCTTTGATTTTCAGCCGCTCTGGGTTATTATTGCGGCAAAAAACAAAGAGCCTCTATGCAAAATTTAGACAAACTTTATATCTTTACCAACTCGCGAAAGATCCGCGAATTTAACGCGAAATTTCAAAACGAACTCGTGCCAAAGGCCATGACGATAGCGCAGTTTGAGCAAAAGGCCGTGCTGGTGCCGGGGCGCTTTGAGGCGGACGAGGCGTACGCGCTGGTGCTGATGCAGCGAGCCTGCGCTAGCGTGAGAGAGGCCTCCGAGCGGCTGCGTATCCCGTCCGAGTTTTTTGCATTTTTAAAAAACAACGACTATCTTTTTAGCTTTTTTAAGGAGCTCGCCATCAGCAAAAAGAGCGTGGCGGATCTTAAATTTAGCGATATTTACGCCGATTACGAGGAGCATCTGGGTATCCTCGAGGCGGTGCTTGCGCGATATAAGGAGCTGCTCGCGGCCGAAAATCTATACGACGGCATCGCGCTACCTGAAATTTACCGGCTAAACGGCGGGTTTGTGAGAGAATTTCGCGAGATTTATCTTGAAGTAGACGGCTTTTTGAGCGAATTTGAGTGGGAGCTGTTTAGCGAGATCGCAAAGCTAACGACGCTAAAAATCATCTTTCAAACTAGTAAATTTAACAAAAAACTGATCCTAAAACTAGCCGAAATTTCGGGCATTGACTCGAGCGAGTTTAGCCTATACGGCGAATTTGAGCTAAATTTGAGCTCGCGCGAGCTAAAAAAAACGGGCGTCTTGCGCAAAAATCCGCTCGTTTTAAAAAGAAGCTTTAGCGCTAGAAGCTTGCAAGCGGCCTACGCGATGGCAAAGGCTAGCGAGTTTGTGGCTGATGGTATCAAGCCCGAAAACATCGCCGTCATCTTGCCCGATGAGAGCTTTGCCGAGATCTTGCGCCTGCACGACCGCGGCAAGATGTTTAACTTCGCGATGGGCGAGAGCTTTACCCGCACGCGGTTTTTTCAAATTTTAAAGTGCATAGTAACCGCGATAAACGACAAAATCCGCGTAAATTTGAGCGAGGATAACTACGCGAGTTTTAACGAATTCGAGTTTAATCTGCACGAGCTTGGCGTCTGCTCCGAGCTGTTTGCTAAATTTAAAAACGATTTTGAAGCGCCTTGCTCGTTTGAGGATTTTAGGGCGCTTATGGAGGAGATTTTGGCGCTTGAGAGCGACCACGCAGCCGCGCAAAAAACGCGAGAGGAGCTATTTTACGCGCAGAGTTTGGCTAGGTACTTTAGCTTTACGCTACGTCAAATTTGCGAGATATTTTTGATAAAGCTAGCTAGGCTTAGGCTTGATCACGTAGGCGGCGGCAAGATCGGCGTCATGGGCGTTTTGGAGAGTCGCGGGTTAAAATTTGATGGCGTCATAGTGCTTGATTTTAACGACGATTTGGTACCAAAGCGCAGCGTAAACGAGATGTTTTTGAGCTCGCGCGTGCGCCAAAAAGCGGGGCTCATCGGCTACGTGGACCGCGAAAATTTGCAGAGATTTTACTACGAGAGCCTAATTAGCGGCGCGAAAAAAGCCGCGATATGCTACGCGGCAAACGAGGAGAAAATCGCGTCGAGATTTCTGGGCGAATTTAACGCCGTGGAGGACGCGAGATTTAGCGACGAAAGCTATGCGGCGCTGTTTAACGGCGAATTTGACGCGGAGGCTGATTTTGCGGAGGAGCAAAAAATTGAGAGCGAGATGAACCCGCATCTTGACGAAAGAAACGAGGCTAAATCCAAACAAACAAAAACCGCCAAAGAACGGAGTTTGTTTGAATTTGACGAAGCGCAGAACGAGCTAAATTCGGCCGATAAATTTGGCGAAAAAGCGGCGCAAAACAAAACGCCGAGCCAAAACCGTCAAACCGTAAATTTGATAAATTTTACGCGAAAAACGCCCGCAAAGCCTAAAATTTTCGAGCAAGATATCATCGTCAAGCATGATTTTTTCGCTATCCCGCTCTCTTTTAGCAGGCTAAATACCTATTTGCAGTGCCCGCGGCGGTATTATTACAGATATATTTTAAACGTAAAACCGCCCGTGATGCCGCAAACGGCGTCCGCGGCAGACTTTGGCAACTCGCTACACAGGGCGCTTTTTGAGTATTACTCTAAATTTGAGAGGTTTGATCTGGGTAAATTTGAAACGGTGCTAAGAGAGCTAAACACGCCGCCGCTAGAGCGCGAGATAACGATGATAAAGATGGAGAATTTTAAGGCCGTAGAAGACGCTAGATATGAGGCTGGATGGCGCGTGCATGGGCTTGAAAAAGAGCTTGATAGCGTCTTTGCGGGCGTGCGCATAACGGGCAAAATCGATCGCATAGACGTGTGCGGCGGCGAGCTAGCGGTGATTGATTATAAAAGCGGAAAATTTGACGCCAAATCGCTGCAAATACCCTTTTACGAGGCGCTCGTGGGTAGGCCTTGCGAGGGGTATTTTTACGATCTAAAAGATAATATGAATCTGGTTGCTAGCGAGGCTAGTACTGACACGCTGGGCGAGGCGATCGAGCAGCTAAAATCCATCAACAACACGCCGATAAATTTTGGGGAGGCCAAGGGCGCGATGAGCGAATACGAAGACTATAAAATTTTAGTGAAAGGCGAGCTATGAAGCCGTTTTTGGCCCTTGAGGCGAGTGCGGGTAGCGGCAAGACCTTCGCGCTTAGCGTGCGTTTTATCGCGATTTTGCTATCAGGCGCCGACGCGCGCGAGATCACGGCGCTGACCTTTACCAAAAAGGCCGCTAATGAGATGAAAGAGCGTATCGTGCAGACCTTTTTGCGGCTCGAGGAAAAGGGCGCGGAGCTAGCCGAGCTGGAGCAAATTTTGGGCGCGGGCAGGGATAAGATTTTAGCCATGCGCGACGCGCAGGCGACTCATTTTTTAGAAAGCGATCTAAAAATCGGCACGTTTGACTCATTTTTCGTCGGCATTCTGCGCAGCTTTTGCTTAAATTTGGGGCTAAGCGCGGATTTTGAAGTGAGCGAAAATTTAAACGAGCTGCAGCGGGGCGAGTTTGTCGCGAGCGTGAGCAAAGATATGCGGCTACTAAAAGCGCTTGCGAATTTGATAGCGACGGCCGAGCGCAGTCAGAGTAGCTTTTTTGAGAGCTTGGAGATGTTTTACGAAAATTTCGGCGAGCTAAAAAGCAGCGAAAATGCGGCGTTTCCAAACGAAAGCGGCGTAGAAGAAGCGCTAAAAAATATGCGCGAATACGTCCTAGCTAGAGGCGGCGGCAAAGACGCTCAAAGTGCCGTGAAAGAGGGGAGTCCCGGCGAAATTTTAGCTCGATCTTTTATGTCGCGCGCGAGCCTTGATTATCGTACGTTTTCTAAAATTTATACGCCGGAGCTCGACGGGATGTTTTTTACGTTAAAGGCGCGGCTAAAACGCTATCTTGACGAGCTAGAGGAGTATAAAATCGCGGAGCTTGCTAGATTTTTAAAAATCTATAAAGAGTGCAAAATCTCGCTAAACAAGAGGCTAAATTCGCTCGCCTTTAGCGACGTGACGCGCCTAGTTTACGAGCTTTTAAGGGGCGGCGAGACGGACGCGCAGATGCTTTATTTTAGGCTCGACGGACGTATAAATCACCTGCTCATCGACGAATTTCAGGACACCAACGTCGCGCAGTACGAGATCATGCGTCCTCTCATCGAGGAAATCGTCGCCGGATACGGACAAAACGGGCTTGGCAGCTTTTTTTACGTCGGCGACGTAAAGCAGAGTATTTACCGTTTTCGCGGAGGCAAAAAGGAGCTTTTTGGCAAGCTGATGCGCGATTTTCCGCAGATCAAAGCGCAAAATTTGGAGGTAAATTACCGCAGCAAAAAGGCGCTGGTTAGATTTACAAACGCCGTATTTGCAGGCAAGATCGAAAATTTTAAACCGCAAAGAACGCCCCAAAAAGAGGGCGAGCGGGTAAATTTGGTAGGACAGATGCCGTATTTTGAGGCGGAGGAGGATGATCTTGGATTCGTGCGTGTAAGTAGCGGCGATGACGTGGCGATGGAGGCTGCGCAGCAGGTTAAATTTCTGCTTGGAAAAGGTGTCTACGAGGATGATATCACCGTGCTTTGCTGGAAAAACGACGATATAAATAAAATCTCAAATTTGCTGAGCGAGGTGGGCGTAAAAAGCGTGAGCGAGGGTGTGATGCCGCTACTAGCGAGCAAAAACGCGCGCGCAGTAGTGGAGTACGCTAAATTTTGCCTATTTGGCGAGCGAATTTACAAGCTAAATACCGAGGCGATCCTAGACGTAAACGCCGTAAAGTTAAGCGTAAATCCGCAAAAATCGGCGCTTGAGAGCCTGCACTATCTAGCGGTCAGGCTAGGCGTAGATATGAGCGACGCGGACGTTTTGCGACTACTTGAGTTAGCGCAGCCGTATTCAAATTTGACCGAGTTTATCTATAATCTTGATAGATTTGAGACAAAAGCGAGCGCAAAAAGCGGCGAGGGCGTGAAAATAATGACCGTCCACAAGTCAAAGGGTCTGGAGTTTGAAAACGTGATCGTATGCGATAAAATGGGCGCCGGACGGCACGACGGGTCAAATTTCATCGCTGAGTACGACGCGGGTACGGGTTCCTGGCAGGTGCGACACAACGTCAAAAAACAGTGCATCGACGAGGATTTTGCAAGGCTAAAAGAAAAGGCGGCGCGGCTCGAGCGCGAAGAAGATATGAATAAGCTATACGTCGCGCTAACGCGGGCGATTGGCGGACTAATCATCGTCAAAAAAACGGACGCAAACGGCAGAAACCCGAGCTTTTTTGGGGCGTACGAGAGTAACGGCGAGGCTATAGAGTATCTTGATTTGGTTGATTTTAGCTTCGGCGAACCGACGCCTAGCAAGGCTCGAAATTTGAGTGTAGCAGGTAAATTTGAGCCTATTGAGTTAGTTCAAATTTCAAAGCAAATCGTAGATGAAACGCCAAAATCCGAGGGAAAAAATCAAAAGGCGATTTATTTTGGTTTGGCGCTACACTATCTGCTCGAGATGGCGGAAAAATTTGACGAGAGCTCGCTAAAAACGGCGCAAATTTCGATGCGAAACGCTTTTCATAAATTTTTGGACGAGGGCGAGCTGGATGAAATTTACGCGCGCGGACTAAATTTGATAAACGAGCCTAAATTTAAGCAAATGACGCAGGCAAAGAAGGTGTTTAAAGAGCAGCCTTTGCGTTATGAGGGCGCGCTAAAGCAGCTTGACCTGCTCTGCTTGGACGAGACCGAAATCTGCGTGATCGACTATAAAACGAGCGATAAAAATATAGATGAAAATATCGCGCAGGTTGAGGAGTATAAAAAAATACTAGCTCAAATTTACCCGAATTTGAGCGTGAGGGCGGCGATATTTTACGCTTTGCGGGACGAAATTCGAAGTATTGATATTTAAATATAGCTTAAATTAAGCTATCTGTAAGGTGCATTTGAATACAATCACGACTTAAAATTATCTAAAGGGTAAGAAATGACGAAAATAACAAAACCAAACGAAGTGGAGCGCGAGTGGATCGTGCTTGACGCGGCAGGCAAGCGTTTTGGTAGATTGCTAACCGAGGTAGCTACGTTGCTTCGCGGTAAGCATAAGCCAAATTTCACTCCGAATGTCGATTGCGGCGATTACGTTATCATAATCAACGCTTCTAAAGCCGAATTTACGGGCAACAATAAAGCCGAGCAAAAGCTTTATCATCGCCATTCAGGATATTTCGGTAGCACTAAAAGCGAGAAATTCGGCGAGCTTCTGGCTGACAAACCTGAAAAACTGTTCAAGCTAGCCGTTCGCGGAATGCTTCCAAAAACAAAACTCGGCAGAGAGATGATAAAAAAACTAAAAGTTTACGCCGGCAGCGAGCATCCGCACACGGCTCAAATAGCTAAAAAAGAAGGAAAATAATCATGGCGAAAGTTTATGCAACCGGTAAAAGAAAAACTGCCGTAGCGAAAGTCTGGCTAAAACCGGGCAGCGGTAAAATTTTAGTAAATGGACTTGATCTAAACACTTGGCTCGGCGGACACGAGGCTATCAAGCTAAAAGTAGTTCAACCTCTACTTTTAACAAAACAAGAGAGCTCTGTAGACGTAACTGCAACGACTCTAGGTGGCGGATACTCTGCTCAGGCTGAGGCGCTAAGACACGGTATATCAAGAGCATTGGCTCTATTTGACACCGACTTTAGAGCAACTCTAAAACCAAAAGGCCTACTAACTCGCGACTCACGCGTTGTTGAGCGTAAGAAATTCGGTAGAAGAAAAGCTAGAAGAAGCCCGCAATTCTCTAAACGCTAATAGTTTGCTAAAGCCGTTTCGTCGGCTTTTAGATTTTGGAGATGAGGTATATAATCTGGAAAGACTGATATGTCTCAAGTTGTATGTTAAATTTAGATTTATAAATTAGTGATAAAATCAAAAAATAGTCTCGTGAAAAAACGGGACAAAAGAAAGGATAACTTATGAAAAAGATTGCTCTTGCTTTAGTTGCTGCTACTGCGCTTTTTGCTGCTGATTCAGCTTACAATTACGAACTAACTCCGACAATAGGCGGCGTTCATCCTGAAGGAAATTTGGGAACAAATGAACAGTCAGCTATCGGTTTAAGAATCGGAAGAAACCTTGAAAATTTCTTTATAGACCACGTAGAACTCGGTCTTAGCCACACTAACAAGATAAGAGAGTACGGCGTAGACGGAAAGGCTACTAGATATTTCGTTAATGCTATTAAAGATTTCGGTCTAACTGAAAAACTATCTCTTTACGGCTTGCTTGGCGCAGGATATGAGGATGTCTCAAAAAAATTCGTCAAAAACGATGACGGCGGATTTGGTCAATACGGCTTTGGTTTGAGATATCAAATTACCGATAACTTTGCTCTACGCGCTGAAGCGGTAGATGCTATTAAATTCGAGCACGCAGATCACAATGTATTCTATACTCTAGGTTTTGCAGTTGGCTTCGGTGCTAAAAATGCTCCTGTAGTTGCAGAGGCGCCAAAAGCTGAGCCTGTTTCAGCTCCTGTAAGCCTTGACGATGATAATGACGGCGTTTTAAACGATGTCGATCAATGCCCAAATACACCGGCAGGCGTAGTAGTTGACGAGACTGGTTGCGAGAAAGTTATCGTTCTTAGAGATATCGGCGTAAACTTTGCATTTGATAGCTATAAAATAACTCCAAAATATCTTGAGGAGATCAAGAAAGTAGCTAACTTCATGGGCGAAAATCCAGGCTACCGCGTAGTTCTAAGCGGACATACAGACAGCGTTGGCGCTGAGGCTTACAACCAAAAACTATCTGAAAAAAGAGCAAATGCAGTTGCTAAAGCTCTTGAAGAACTTGGCGTAAGCGCAGACAAGATCACTGCTGTAGGATACGGCGAGCTTAAACCTGTCGCTTCAAATAAAACAAAAGAAGGACGCGCTGAAAATAGACGCGTTGAAGCTAGATTTAATAAATAATTAGCCTAGCTTAATAATGCATGGATGAGATTAAATTCGAACTTATTTGGTCGTTAATCTCATCCTATTCTTTAAAAATTTTAGGTTCTATCGCCATCTTGCTTATCGGCAAATGGCTAGTAGCTAAAATCACAAATCTTATATCAAAATTAATCATTTCCTCTAGACTTGACGAAACTCTTTCGAGTTTTTTACTAAATATCATCAAAACGCTTCTCATGGCTTTTGTAATTATAGCTGCGATCGCAAATTTGGGCGTAGAGACATCTATGTTTGTTGCTGCGCTAGGTGCCGGTCTTGCTATCGGTATGGCGTTTAAAGATACCTTTTCAAATATCGGCGCAGGGTTTTTGATAATATTTTTTAGGCCGTTTAAACTCAAAGATCACATAGAAGTCGCAGGCGTGCAAGGCGCAGTCAAAGAGATCAATATGTTTAGCACCGTTTTACGTACAGCCGATCACAAAACTATCATTATCCCAAACGGACGCATCATAAGCAGCAACATAATAAACTTCTCAAAAGAGGGCACCAGGCGCGTTGAGCTCATATTTTCCATAGATTATAAAGACGATTTAAAGCTTGCAAAAGAGATCATTTTAAACCTAGCTGCCGAAAATAAAAAGATACTAAAAGAGCCAAAGCCATTCGTCGGGGTCGGGAGTCTGGGTGAAAATAGCGTAAATTTGACAGCTAGATTTTGGTGTGCGAGCGATGATTTTTCGGATGTACAGTTTGCTATGCTAGAGAGCGTCAAGCTCGCATTTGACGCTAAAGGCATCTCTATACCATCGCCGCAGCTTAGCATCCGCTATCAGGATAAAAAACAAGACAATCAAATTTGATTTGCCAGGCTGTGTAATTCTTTCTTCTATATTTTTGCTCTTTGTTGTGCGGCATGTTGTAGATTGATCTTATGCTTATGTCCTATTTGGTTCTGTGGGGTAAATAGATTAAATTTGGTCCAAAATAAATACCGCACAAGCCCTTTAAAAATGTACAAATTTTGACGTAGTCCTTATCTGCTGCATTGCAAAAATTAAATTTCACCGCTTTCGTTAAATTTAAAATCTAATTCATATTTTAAAGTCAAATTTAACACCATAAATATTTTAATAAAGTCGTAGTTTTGGCGTCTTGGAGTGCGGTTACATAAAATTTAGTCCAAATTCAAAAGCCGTAAATTTAAAAATCAAAATTTGCAAAAGCCATCTTAAGGCAAATTTTAAAATACAAAAAGTAAAATCAAAGTTTATTAAAACGTAAATTCGGCTTGAAAATGCCGTCAAATTTGCAACACCAAAATAAAAAACGAAAGAAGTAAAATGAAAAAAACCATACTTTTTGACCTCGACGGTACGCTCATCGACTCGACGCCTGCGATCCTTGACGGATTTGGCGCAGCGTTTCGCGCTCACGGCGAACCTGCTCCGAGTCCTGAAGCCGTTAAGGCTCTAGTCGGCCATCCGCTTGATTTTATGTTTGCGGGGCTTGGTGCGCCGACGCAGCTCGTGCCTGATTATATCGCCGCGTATAAGACGCGTTACGAGCAGATTTTTTTGGAGCAAACATCGCTACTTGAGGGGGCGGCGGGTGCGTTGGCACTTGCCAGCGAGGTTGCGGACGTTGGCGTCGTGACGACGAAAACGTCGAAATTTTCAGTCATTTTGCTTGAGCACTTGGGCGTTATGAAATTTATCAAAACAGTGATCGGCAGAGACGACGTAGTAAATCCAAAACCAGACCCCGAGCCCATAAACACGGCTCTTGAGCGGCTAGGCAAAACGAGCTCGCAAGATAAGGCGAGCGCCTTTATGATCGGCGATACGACGATGGATCTGGAGTCGGCGAAGGGTGCCGGGATCGCTGGCGTAGGGCTAGTTTGCGGCTACGGCAAGGAGGCTGATTTGCGCGAGCATTCAAATTTGATCTTTAAAAACGCATTTGAGGCGGTTAAATTTATAGCGTAGAGGTGAGTTTGGTTTACTGCCGTGCCGTAAATTTAGAATTTAGTAGTGATCAAAATTTAAAGTCGGCTTGCCGGGAGACTGTTTTAGTGTTCGCTTGGGTTGTTAAATTCAATCATTCACAAAATGCAGCAATAAGTACGGTAAGCCAAATTTAAATCAAATTTGCCGCAAAAACCAGGGCAAAGAGGTAAATTTTGCCTTAACCAACACGCTTGTTTTTTTCTCAAAGCGCTCAAGTACATTGATTACATTTAAGATAAATACCGTCCATGATTTTACCAATTAGTTGTTGCCCAAATAGCTGTAAAATAGCGACTAGGCGTCCGTGACCAAGATGGCTCGTATATAGCCGGTGGTGGCTCATTTTCCTGCTGTGCCGTCTAAACTCAATCCTATTTTGGGCGATGACGAAGCAACGCATCTGCTTGCCGCAAATTTGCTTTGTTTGCGATTTTTCATTCGCTGTGACATAAAAGCATAAGACGAAAATCTCGGCTTTTAAATTCGAACGGCTTTTAAAATCGGCCGCCAGGTCAAATTTAGGGCCTTAGATTATTAAATTTGAGCTTTTTTGAAAATGTAACTTAGCTGATTAATTAGATATTTTGGAAACTAGCTCTATAATAAAAGATTTTTAAAAATCGTAAGAAAATTTAAGGCGGAAAAATGGCTAAAATAATGAAAACTATGGACGGAAACGAAGCTGCGGCGCACGCGGCTTACGCATTTACGGAGGTTGCGGGCATCTACCCGATCACTCCTAGCTCGCCGATGGCCGACTACACCGATATGTGGGCGGCTCAGGGCAAGAAAAATCTATTCGGCATGCCCGTTAAGGTAGTCGAAATGCAAAGCGAGGGCGGGGCTGCGGGCACCGTGCACGGCTCGCTGCAAGTAGGCGCGCTAACCACCACATACACGGCTTCGCAAGGACTTTTGCTAAAAATCCCAAATATGTACAAAATCGCAGGCCAGCTACTACCCGGCGTTATCCATGTGAGCGCGCGCTCTATCGCTGCTCAGGCGCTTTCTATCTTTGGCGATCATCAGGATATTTATGCCTGTCGCCAAACGGGATTTGCTATGCTGGCAAGCGGTTCCGTGCAAGAGGTCATGGATATCGCCGGCGTCGCGCATCTAGCGGCGATCAAGGGTCGCGTACCGTTTTTGCACTTTTTCGACGGATTTCGCACGAGCCATGAGATACAAAAGGTCGAGGTGCTTGACTACGCGCACTTTGATAGGCTTCTTGACCGTGAGGCGCTGCAAAAATTTAGAGACGAGGCGCTAAGCCCCGAGAGTCCGAAAACTCGCGGTACGGCGCAAAATGACGATATTTACTTTCAGACGCGCGAGCTAGCCAACCGCTACTACGACGCGATTCCTGATATCGTGGCCGAGTATCTAAAAGAAATTTCAAAAATCACGGGACGCGATTATCGTCCGTTTAATTATTACGGCGATCCGCATGCTACGCGCGTCGTGGTCGCGATGGGTTCGGTAACGCAAACTCTCGAAGAGGTCGTCGATCACCTACGCGCAAAGGGCGAAAAAGTAGGCGTGCTAAAGGTGCATCTATACCGTCCGTTTAGTCTAAAATACCTCTTTGACGTGATGCCTGAGACGGTAGAAAAGATCGCCGTGCTAGACCGCACAAAAGAGCCCGGAAGCCTCGGCGAGCCGCTATATCTGGACGTCAAGGCTGCGTTTTACGGACGCAAAAATCAGCCTGTGATCGTGGGCGGTCGCTACGGCCTAAGCTCAAAAGACGTCGATCCTGCGCAAATGCTGGCGGTTTTTGAGAATTTAAATTTAAGAGAACCTAAAAACGGCTTTACCGTCGGTATCGAGGACGACGTGACATTTACATCGTTAAAAGTCGGCGAGAAAATTTCGCTAAGCGACGCAAGCGTGAAGGAGTGCCTATTTTACGGTCTTGGCGCGGACGGTACCGTAGGAGCCAATAAAAACTCCATCAAAATCATCGGCGATAAAACCGATCTTTACGCGCAGGCGTATTTTGCCTACGATAGCAAAAAATCAGGCGGCTACACGCGCTCGCACCTACGTTTTGGTAAAAACCCGATCCGCTCGACCTATCTCGTCTCAAATCCGCACTTCGTAGCCTGCTCGGTCGCGGCGTATCTTGAAATTTACGACGTCATAGACGGTATCCGCGAGGGCGGGACGTTCCTGCTAAACTCGATCTGGAACGCCGAGCAGACGGTTGCTAAACTGCCGAATAAAGTAAAGAAAATTTTGGCCGCTAAAAAGGTAAATTTCTACATCATCAACGCTACCAAGCTAGCTCGCGAGATCGGGCTAAAAAACCGCACGAACACCATCATGCAGTCGGCGTTTTTTAAACTTGCAGACATCATCCCGTTTGCCGATGCGCAAAAATACATGAAAGAGTACGCGCACAAAGCCTACGCCAAAAAGGGCGAAGCGATCGTAGAGATGAACTACAAGGCCATCGACATGGGCGCGGACGGGCTGGTTAAGGTCGCGGTTGATCCTAGCTGGGCAAATTTGACGGATGGCGCGAGCGCGGAGGAAAAATACGTCGGCGACGAATTTATAGAAAAAATCGTCAAGCCTATCAACGCCGCCAGGGGCGATAGCTTGCCCGTTTCGGCCTTTGTTGGCTTTGAAGACGGACACTTTAAATCAGGCACCACGGCCTACGAAAAACGCGGCATCGGAGTAATGGTGCCAAAGTGGATCGAGGGCAACTGCATCCAGTGTAACCAGTGCGCCTTCGTTTGCCCGCACGCGGTCATCCGCCCGTTTCTCATCGATGAAAACGAGCTTGCTGCCGCGCCGCAAACCGTGCAAGATCACGTCCTAGACGCCAAAGGCAAAGAGGTAAAAGGACTAAAATATAAAATCCAAGTGAGCCCGCTTGACTGCACGGGCTGCGAGCTATGCGCTCAAATTTGCCCGAGCAAGGAAAAATCGCTCGTCATGGTGCCGCTAGCCGAGGAGATGGAGCGGCACGAGCAGGAAAACGCCGATTATTTGTTTAAAAAAGTAACCTACAAAGACGATCTAATGAGCAAAGATAGCGTCAAGGGCGTGGGATTTGCGCAGCCGCTGTTTGAGTTTCACGGTGCGTGCCCAGGTTGCGGCGAGACGCCTTATATCGGGCTTGTTACGAGACTATTTGGCGACCGTATGATCGTGGCAAACGCCACCGGTTGTAGCTCAATCTACGGCGGTAGCGCGCCTTCGACGCCTTATACGACGAACAAAGAGGGCAAGGGCGTAGCGTGGGCGAACTCGCTGTTCGAGGATAACGCGGAGTTTGGCATGGGTATGAACGTCGCGGTAGAGACGCTTCGCCACCGTATCGAAGACGTCATGCTACGCACCAAAGACGCCGCACCAAACGCTCTAGCCGCGCTATACTCCGACTGGATCGCGCATAAAAACGACGGCGAGAAAACGACGCAAATCGCTAAAATTTTAACGCCGATTTTGGAGCAAAATTTAAGCGTAGAGGGCGTAAAAGAAATTTTAGAGTTAAAAAGATACCTCGTCAAAAAATCCCAGTGGATCATCGGCGGCGACGGCTGGGCGTACGATATCGGCTTTGGCGGGCTTGACCACGTACTAGCCAGCGGCGAGAACGTAAACGTGCTGGTGCTTGACACCGAGGTCTACTCAAACACCGGCGGTCAAAGCTCAAAATCAAGCCGCGCGGGTTCGATAGCGCAGTTTACCGCTAGCGGCAAGCCGATGCAGAAAAAAGATCTTGGCTACATCGCGATGACCTACGGAAATATCTTCGTAGCTCAAATCAACTCAAACGCGAGCCAAGCAAACACGATAAAAGCCATCGCAGCAGCCGAAGCCTACGACGGACCTAGCCTCGTGATAGCGTATTCGCCGTGTATCGCGCACGGTATAAAAGGCGGCATGGCCTACTCCGGCGGCCAAGGCGAGCTAGCGACCAAGTGCGGCTACTGGCCGACCTACGTCTACGATCCGCGTCTAATCAAAGAGGGCAAAAATCCGCTCAAAATGACCTCAAAAGAGCCGGACTGGTCGCTTTACGAGGAGTTTTTGCTAAACGAGGTTCGCTACAATTCGCTTAGAAAAACAAATCCTGAGCACGCGGACGAGCTGCTAGCTAAAAACAAGGCCGACGCGCAAAGACGCTACCGCCAGCTAAAACGCCTAAGCTTGGCTGACTTTAGCGATGAGGTCGAGTCTGGCGCGCCTGAGAGTGCCGAGGATGCCCCTGCCGGTACCGTAGCCGAGTAGGGCGCAAATTTCTCTCGCCTAAATTTGGCAGGCGAGGGAAAATATTTGTAAATTTAGCCGCTCGTTTGGGTGGTTAAATTTGCTTCCAAATTTGAAATTTTAAATTTAACGCAGCAAATTTAAAAGGCGCAAAATGAGCCAAACCCATCCTTTTCAACCGATTTTTGATAAAAACTCTAAAATTTTAATCCTCGGCTCCTTTCCTTCCGTCGTTTCTCGTAAATTTGGCTTTTACTACGCAAATCCGCAAAATCGCTTCTGGCGCGTGCTGGCCGGGATTTTAAACGCTCCGTTACCAGGAAGCACGGATGAAAAGATAGATTTTCTACTCGCTCACCGTATCGCTATCTACGACGCTGCGATCTCATGCGAGATAAAGGGCTCGAGCGATGCTAAAATGACCGCCGTCGCGCCTGCAAATTTAGAGCCGATTTTTAGCGGCGCGAGCATAGCGCAGGTATTTTCAAACGGCGGCAAGGCTTATGAAATTTGTAAAAAATATTTAGAAGACGAGATTTTAAAAGCGACCAAAAATGCGGTGATAAAGCTACCATCGACCAGCCCTGCAAATGCCAAATTTAGTATAGATAAACTTGCGAACGAATGGTCGGTGATAGCTGAGGCCTTAAAGTAGGTAAAAAACTCAAAACAGCTTCGTCTTTCGTTTCTATACTATTAATCTTTTAGTAAAATTTATCTTCTTGAGTAACTTAACTAACTATGCTATTTTTTAAAAATAAAAAACTATTTTTATATTGACATTGGTTATTATTTTGAT
The DNA here is from genome assembly GCF_963526985.1 of uncultured Campylobacter sp. NCBI lineage: Bacteria > Pseudomonadati > Campylobacterota > Epsilonproteobacteria > Campylobacterales > Campylobacteraceae > Campylobacter > uncultured Campylobacter sp. The sequence continues at coordinate 69,127 of NZ_CAURPW010000007.1, read as the reverse complement.
ATAATTGCACCACTGACTTAAATTTTTCAGTGGTTCAAGTATTTTTAATACTTGTATTATTTTATAAATTTAAATGAACAAAATCAGTTTTGATTACTAAAATTGCTAAAGCAATAGCAAAATTTAGTTATGTAGAAATTTAAAAATATTTTTGTGACATATATTAGAAACATAAAAAATAGACATTTTAATCTAAAGGATAGGTAATGAACAAGCATTTATTTGCACTTTTGGCTTTGGCGGCATTTAGCAGCCACTCTTTGGCTCACGAGTTTTGGCTGTTTGGAAGCAGCAAAGACGTAACTAGCGTTGAGATCGGCTATGCGGACGATTTTCCGACTGTTGAAAAGATCCCGGATAACAGGATTGCTCTATTTGAAGCCCCGTACGTCATAGCCAAAAACGGCGAAAAGCTTAGCCTAAAACAAAGCGGCGAAAACTACCACTACGAAAGAGGCAAGCTTGATGACGGCTCTTACCTTATAGCTGGCGAGTATAAGCCTACGTTTTGGACAAAGGCTAGCGATGGCACATGGTACATGGGCAAAACCAAAGAAGATATCAAAGACGCCAAATACTGCAAAAAAGCGAGCATGAGCGCAAAAGGCGTCATAAACAAAAACGCGAAGGACGACTCCGTAACAAAGCCTTCCAATCAGCGTTTAGAGATAGTTCCGCTTGAAAATCCGGCAAATTTCAAAGTTGGCGTACCGTTTAAAGTTAAAATTCTATTTGAAGGCAAGCCGCTAGAAAGCGCTACGCTTAATGGAACATTTGACGGCTTTTTGAAAGAAAAAAGTGCATTTCACGGCGAAACTGAGCCAGACGGCACGATAGAGGTGCTGGCTCTTAAACCTGGAAAGTGGCTACTACAAGTGGTGCATAAAATGCCGTTTGCCGACTCGAAAATTTGCGATGACGAGACGATCGCAGCAACTCTTGCGTTTGAGCTAAAATAGATCAAATTTGCAAGATCGCATCTTAAATTTATTAAAGGGCGCAGCAAGATGCGCCCTACTATTTTGCATTTTAAATTAAATTTTCCCAGTAAATTTTATAAAATCGTTGTTACGATAAAAGAACTTCTAAAGCGATAAACTCAAAACAAGCAGTTAAATTTATTGGTAAATCTAGTTTTTACTACGCAACTCCACAAACACGCTGGCGATCTCGTGCGAGATAAAGGGCTCGAGCGACGCCAAAATGACTGCTGTCGAGCCTGCAAATTTAGAACCAATCTTTACCGGCGCGCGAATAGCGCAGGTGTTCGCCAATGGCGGCAAGGCGCATGAAATCTGCGAAAAATATCTAAAAACTCAAATTTTAAACAAAACTGGTAAACCGCCCGTCAAACTACCTTCGACTAGCTCCGCAAACGCAAATTTTAGTTTTGAAAGGCTCGTGCAAGAGTGGACGGTCGTCGCCGAAGCATTAAAAGACGGCTAAATTTATCTATATAAATTTAGCTAATTTACCTGTCTGTTATCTCAAACGGCAAAATCTAAAATAAAGGCGCCGCCAAATTTCGCAAACATCTATTTAAGAAGCGAGCAAAATTTAAAAAGGCTTGTTCGCTTCATTGCCACAAATGGCGGCATAAATCGCTAGCTAGGCACGACCGAGTTTTTGCGTGCGGTTTTCGTGAGCGAATAAACGACTAATAGCATGATGAAGCCATACAGCAAGTTTGCGCTTTTTTGCGTTGATTGCATTATTTCGTCGTATTTTAGAGCGGCTAGAGCCTTTGCATACGGCTTTTTGATTGTTTCTTGTTTTTTACTATTAGGGTTGCTATATGCGGTTTCATCGGTATTTTGGACACATTTGTTTTTGGAGTTGATTAATAGCGTTTTTTCGCATTCTAACTCTTCTAAAATCATTTTTCTATTTTTTATTATAAAATCTAATTTATCGTCTTTTTTGGCGTTAGTAAGATTTGCATCTAGCAGCATATCGTCCAGACCATTTTCATTATATCTTATGGTATATTCTTTAAATTTGCTTTGAGCCGCTTGTTCTGACGTAAATACGCTTATAAACGACGCTATTAAAAATGGTTTGCTTAAAAATATAAATATGCAAATCGAGTAAGTCAAAATTTTTGTAAGTATAAACTCGTGTAAATAAAAAAACACAAAGTATAGTGTCAGATACAAAAATATAAAATAGATAGTAAAAATAGGATAATATTGGCTTATACCGTAAAAGACGCATATAATGGTTGCTATCACCGCTATCGCACTTTGTTTAATGCTAAGATTAGCCATGTACGCTATTAATCCGACTATATAACATAGTATTATAGAAAATACTAGTGCTTTGGGATTGGCGACTATCGTTTCCAATAAAAAAATATCAAAAATGTAAAAACACAGCCCATATGCCGCGATAGTTAAAACCATAAAATTTATAATTCGTAGTAAATTCGTATGATGGTCGCTGATATTTCTATATAATTTTAGCGTTATCAAATCTAACAAAATCTCGATATGATTTTTGCTTTTAGGCTTGGCTTCTTCTTTATCGGCAGATTTTATTTCTTTATCATTTTTACTATTTTTATCCTTTGTGTTTTCAAGGGTAAATTCTAATTCTAGCTCTTTGCAATATAGTTCTAGGCGGTGAAACAAGCTTGCATCTAGCGCATTGCCTTTGTTGTTTAAGTTGTATTTCATAAGCCTAAAACCATCTCTAAAATCATTTGTTCTTTTTATATTATCGATACTTTTATCGCATTTGATTTGAGTCTCGATAAGCTCTTTAAGCTCTTCGTAAGTAAAATCCGTTTTTGCATTTACAAAATTTAAAGCACCATTGAAAATAATTGATGAGAAATTAACCGGTTTTTTAAAAGTTACGCTATAAAAGCAAGCGACTTTTTTAAAATCAGCCTCGTGAAAATCGACAAACTCCTCAAAAACTCTATTATTAAAATAAGCATTATCCAGAAAAATCGTATTTTTAAACTTTGCATCTTTTTCAAAAGTAAGATTACTATCTGTTTTGAAGTCTGCTTCTTTATTAAATTTGATATTTTCAAAGATTGCCGTGCCTTTAAAGTCTGCATTTAAAAACCGTGCTTCATCGTAGAAAGTAGCAGAGCCAAAGTCTGTATCCGCTTCAAAAACGGCATCTGTAAAATTTGCTTCACTTTTAAAATTAGCTTTTTCAAAAGTAGTCGTGTCTTTAAATTTTGCATTAAAAAACCGTGCTTCATCGTCGAAAGTAGCAGAGCCAAAGTCTGTATCCGCTTCAAAAACGGCATTTGTAAAATATGATTTTTCGTTAAATACCGCATTTGAGAAGTCGGCTTTATTTTCAAAAGTTGTTTTCGCCAGTATCGCTCTATTAAATTTAGTTCCGCGAAATTGCGCTTTTCCTTTAAATTTTGTTTTATTTAAATTTACTACGTCATTAAATTTTTGCTTCTGTAAAAATTAAGTCACTTTCAAAACAAGCTTCTTTGAAAAGCATTTCGCAGTTGATTATGCCCTTATTAAAACTTAACTTTTTGTTAAATGTGACCTTGGTAAAATTTATTTTTATCCCGTCAAACTGCTTTGCGTATAAATTAGGCTCGCAATCAAATTCGGCACTTGAGAAATCTAGAACGCTAAATTTCCCTATATCCATAGTAAATTTTTGTTTAAAATAGGCGGCTTCAAATTTTACCTCTCCCAACTCCTTTTCTGTGGATAACGTAAAGGACTTATTAAAAATACTGATTGCAAAAGATATATCTTCTCTAGCATTTTTAGATACGAAATCACCGTTAAATATGCACGAATAAAAATACGCATATCCATCTACGTAAACTTCTTTTGCAAATTTGCATCCGCTAAATGCACTGCTATTATTGATATTGCGTAAAAATACTTCGTTTTCAAATTTACAAGAGATGATATTAGAAAGGCTGGAATTTGCAATTATAACCCTCCGCTTAATCCCATTTAAAGATTTTATAGTTTTGAGATCATTCGCAGTATTGCACCCGAAAAGAACAATATTAAATTCGTCGCTTTGCAGATATTTTTCTAAATTTATATGATTGATGAAGTCTGATTTTAGATTTAAATAAAAACCTTTAAAAATAAAAAAATCTGCTCATTGTACTTGCATTTTTTAATAAAGCAATCTTCACTGTTTTGCCCCGACGCATACAAAGCATCTATATTGCCGCTAAGAATCCCAAGCTCCTGAAATCTATCAAGGTCTTTTTGCTCGATTTCCTCCATTGGCGCTTTCAAAATTTTATCTATATCTAAACCCATTTTTTAAACCTCGCTATCAAGCACATGCTAAAATTTTATTACGTGAAATACTATCAAAAACCAACTTGCGAATTAATTATTAAGAAACAAAAACAGATAACGGATTTTAGCCTGCTTTCATCTTAAATTTAGCTTTAAATTTTAAAATAACCAAAATCAAACAAAGCAGGAAAAACCATGAAAATCCTAAAATTTCTATTTTTACTTCCGCTTCTAGCGATCGGTGCGCAGGCACTGGAGCCAAAAATCGTAATGAAGCCCGAAGCGAGCCTAAAAAACGGGCTTTACTACGTAAAAGGTAAGCTCTACGACGGCACGCTAAAGATGCTTCGATACAGCGCCGAGGACCTATATGACGTAAATGCGATGGGCATGGTCTATCCGAGGCTAAAACCGCTGCCTCCCACTCTCATCCGCGAGATCGACGTGCAGTGCGGCACGGCGGTGCGATATAGAGACTATTTTGACGGCAGAGACAAGCCCTCAAACGAATACCCGCTAAAAAACGGCGTCCGCGAGGGCACGGCTAAGCACTACCACGCAGATAGCGGCGCTCTAATGGGCGAGAGCGAATACAAAAATGGCGTTCGCGACGGGCGCTATCGCCGCTACTACTTTGACGAGGGCGGCGCGTTAAAGCAGGAGGGCGTTTTTAAAGCGGACAAGCGAGAGGGCGTATTTACCGACTATTACGTTAGCGGCGAGGTTAGTGCACGCAGTCCCTATGTCGGCGGGCTACGAAACGGCGAGGACGTAGACTACTACAAAAGCGGTAAAATCCGCGGCAAGCGAACGTATAAGAACGACAAGCGCGAAGGCGCAGAGACGTGGTACTACGAAAGCGGCGCCGTGGAGGAGACGGGCGAGTATAAAGAGGGCCGCAAAAACGGCGTTTGGAAGCGATTTTACGAAAACGGCAAAACGCGAGTGGTAGAAAATTACAAAGACGGCGAAAAGGACGGCGTCGCGCGCGAATATTACCCAAGCGGCAAGCTCAGAGGCGAATACGAGTACAAAGACGGTCGCCAAACGGGCGCGGGGCTAGACTACTACGAGAGCGGGGCGCCGGCTGCCAAAGTGATGTTTAAAAACGGGCGCTATCACGGGCTGTACGAGGAGTATCACGAAAACGGCAAGCTAAAAGCCAGAGTGATGTTTGAGGACGGGCTGGAGGTCGGCGAGGCGCGCCACTACTACGCAAACGGCAAACTAGAGGCTGAAGGGGAGTTTGAGCGCGGCAGGCTCATCCGCTCTAAAAAATACGATGAAAGCGGCAGGCTAATCAGCGACAAGTCCGATAAAAACGGACTCCCGAGGGAGTAAATTTAGCTAAATTCGCGTGGCTGATTCGCGTCGTTTAAATTTGGTTTTGAGGCCATGATTTTTGGCTTTGTGCCGCTTTGGCGGGAAATCTGGTGCGCAAAGCTCAAAAAGCGGCGAAGCGATAAAAATCCGCGAAATTTTATAAATTTTGCCGTGCTTTCGGGTAAAATTCGCCCGCGTAACGTGCAAATTTCTAGGCAAGCAAGACGAGGCGCATATGGGGCAAGTGAACAGTGATGTTTACAATAGTGGACGGCGCAATATGCATGAAATTTTACGGCAAAATGCGGTTTTAGGCACTTGCAGGCGTAAAACGGAGGCGGTTTGGGCGTCAAGCTAGCATTTAAAAAACGCCGAAGCGGCTCTGGCAAAGCGCGCCAAAAACGTAGGCGCGAGACTTGCGGACGCGAACGGGTAAAATTTGCAAACGTTTTTTCTTGCAAAAAGATAAAGCTCTGCTAAACCGCAAAGGCCGTAAATTTAATCCGCCTGCGCAAAGTAATCAAAACGCCGCTTTGAGCCGATAAAATTTACGCGCCAAAGAGAGATTTTACTCGTAAATTCAAATCGCAAGCGCCGAATTTAAGCTCTCTTCATTTGAGCTATCTTCCTAGCCGAACGTTTAAATTTCCCTTTGTAAATTCGGCCTCATCGGCTCGTTAAATTTAGCGCATTTATTTCGTTAAATTTGCCCTTTCGTGGCGGACTAAATTTAAATTTAGAGCAAATTTAATTTAAAACCGTAAAATTGCCGAAATTTAAGGAGCAAATATGAAAAAAATCGGCCTAATCGGCGGGATGAGTTTTGAGTCTACGATAACGTATTACGAGCAAATAAATTGCAAAATAAACGAGCGTCTAGGCGGGCTAAGCAGCGCGGAGATACTGCTAAGCAGCGTAAATTTCGAGGAGATCGAGGTCTGCCAGCGCGAAAACAGATGGGAGGACGCGGGCGAAATTTTGGCGCGTCACGCGAGGATTTTACAAGGCGGCGGGGCGGATTTTATCTTCATCTGCACGAACACGATGCACAGGTGCTTTGACGCCGTACAAAGCGCCGTTAGCGTGCCTGTGGCGCACATCGCGGACGCCACACTAAAAGCGCTAAAAAACGCAGGCGTCGCCAAAGTAGGGCTGCTCGGCACCGTCTATACGATGACGCAGGATTTTTACAAAAGTCGGCTGATAGAGGGCGGCGCGGAGGTGCTTTTGCCAAGCGCGGAGGATATGGCGGAAGTAAATCGCGTCATCTTCGAGGAGCTTTGCTACGGCAAAATCGCGCCTAGCTCAAAGGCGAATTTCTTGCGCATCATCGAGGATTTTAGGTCGCGCGGCGCGCAAGGAGCGATACTTGGCTGCACCGAGATAGGCATGCTGGTATCGCAGGCGGATACGGATGTGCGGCTTTTTGATACGACGCAGATACACATAGATGCGGCAGTTGAGGCGGCGCTGTCGTAGTTTTTAGACGCAAAGGGGTTAAATGTGCTTTGCGTTTTTAGATAATTTTGCGTAAATTTACGGTTTGCAGGGCTTTTGGCGCTACGATTTTTTAATCGTATTTTTAGACCCGCAAACGATAAATCTTATAAAAGGTAAAAGCAAGAATGGGTAAAATGTGGAGCAAACAGCGTTAAAAACGCTGTTTTAGCAGATAGAAACATAGGGAAAAATAAGAACTAAAAACGTAAAATTTGCAAAATTTAGGTTTTTTGTATTTTGAAAGCCAAAGCTTTAATTTGCCTCAAAAGCTTCAAAAACAGCTTCAAAATCCCTTTATGTCACGCTTTTTTTGACATGCGCAGCGCCCTATGATAGCGCAATTTTCTAATTTTTCGCCGTCTGTTAAGGTAGGTTCGTATCTTTCATCGCCCGAAAATAGAGCTATAGCCTTCGCTATCAGGTTTTTCTAATCGCTTGACGGATGCGTCGCCGCCGTAGTTTATGACGTATACATTGCCGCTTTTGCCGTGCTTATAAAAAAGAAGTTTGTCGTTGGCGATATCGTAAGCTCTTAAATTTGCGCTCCTTAATTTCGGCAAAATTTAACGAGGTTTGGGCGGCTTTATGCGACGATTTCTTTGACCTGGTCAAATAAATTTAATAAACGTTACGAATTTCTACTTAAATGATAACAACTCTCATAACTAAGCTATTTTTTAGCTAAGCTATTTTATAATAATCACAATCAAATAAACAGGAGCCCAAAATGTCAGTTTTAGTTATCGGAGCCGACGAGATAACGCCTATAAAAGCAGTCCTAAAAGACCTCGGCGCGGAAGCGATCGAACACTGGGACGCGCGCAACGAAAACCGCGTAAATCGCAAACCCATCCCGCAAGATACCGAGTGCGTCGTGATGCTAACCAGTTTTTTAAATCACAACACGATGAAAACGATAAAAAACCAAGCCAAAAAGCGCAATATCCCGATCGTCTGCGCCAAAAGAAGCGTCAGCTGCGTGTTTAGCGAGTATTGCAAAGTCTTTGGGCTAGATAAGGAATTTGGATGCTGCAAGACAAAAGACTAATAGATGAAATTCGGCTTTTTATCAGGTATTGGAGAAATAACTCCAAGTATTTTTTCAGGGCTTGATGCGGTAAATAAAGCCCGAATTTTTATAAATTTATACAACTGTTGTGCAGGTCGCGAGCTAAAAATCCCTCTTTCTTATGCATATTGGGGCTTAAATTTGGAGGGAATTTTTCTAAAACGCATAGAGGACTTATGCGAGTTTAAAAATCCTAGCCGAAGTAAAATTTCAAGCTTTTGTATCGCCTCAAACGCCGTCATCTGCGCCTATAAAACGGGTAAATTTGACGCCGTCCCGCCGCTAGCCGTCTCTCCCAAACACCCCGCCGCCAAGCTAATCCTTTTGGTAAAATCGCAAAACGGAATATGTTTTGACGCGGACATAATGTTTTCTCAGTTTGTTTATGATAAAATACGCGCCAAACATTTTGATAAAAACGTTTATTTTCAAGACGGGATTATCTTTGCCGAGCAGGGCGGGCGCAAGCTTTTCGGCGTTATGCCGTGCTTTAAGGAGATAACCAAAGAGCGGTTTCATCTGGCTAACTGCGAGATCGCTAGGGGCTTTGAGGCGCTTAGCGGCGGAGAGTTTGACAGGATGTTCATCGTAGCTCCGAGAAATGCGAATTTCTCGCGCTACATCGAGGTTAAACGGGAGTGCGGATGCGGCGGATCGCTGCGACTGGTGCCCTACACGATAAGCCATCATATTTTTTAAAGGAAATTTAAATGATAGGTATCATTTTTGGAAGCAGTATGGGAAATACTGAGGAGGCGGCGGGCTTTTTAGCCGAGAATTTGGGGCTAGAAAACGAGCTTTTAAACGTAGCAAACTGCGACGCGGCTAAGCTAAACGGCTTTGACAAGCTGATTTTGGGCGTTTCTACCTGGGGTACGGGCGATTTGCAAGACGATTGGGACGCGTTTGATTTTCGCGGATTAAAGCTTAACGGAAAGACGGTTGCGATATTTGGCATGGGCGATGCGGAAAGCTACTCAGATAGCTTTTGCGGCGCGATGGGTAAGCTTTACGATGAGGTCGTAAAAGCGGGCGCAAACGTCGTGGGCGCAGTATCCGTGGACGGATATAAATTTGACGAATCAGAAGCCGTAAGAGACGGTAAATTCGTCGGTCTGCCGCTTGATGCCGATAACGAAAGCGAAAAAACCGAGCCTAGAATCAGCGCCTGGATAGAGCAGATCAAACCTCATTTTGCTTAAAATTTAATACTTCTAGTCGGGCTTTTGCCCGATTTTTCTTTCAGATTTAACGCTTTTTTAAAATCCGACTTTGCCGCACGGCAGTTACGCAAATTTTATCAAGACAGCTTGATATCTATTCGCTTTTAATAAGCTCAAATTTGAGCTAAAATTTAGCAAATTTAGCTAAAATCACGCCGAATTTATGTTAAAAATAAGGAGAAAATATGCCTCTACTAGATAGTTTTTGCGTCGATCACGTGAGGATGAACGCGCCCGGAGTGCGCCTGGCAAAGACGATGAAAACGCCAAAGGGCGACGATATAAGCGTGTTTGATTTGCGTTTTTGCAAGCCAAACGAAGAAATCTTGCCCGAAAAAGGCATCCATACGCTAGAGCACCTATTTGCGGGCTTTATGCGAGATCATTTAAACGGCAAGGGCGTTGAAATCATCGATATCTCGCCGATGGGCTGCAGAACGGGCTTTTATATGAGCGTGATCGGCGTGCCGAGCGAGGAGGCGGTCAAGGCCGCATGGACGGCGTCGATGAAGGATATCCTGGGCGTCAAAAACCAAGAAGACATCCCCGAGCTAAACAAATACCAGTGCGGCACGTACAAGATGCATTCGCTTGACGAAGCGCACGCGATCGCAAGCAAAATTTTAGAGCGCGGACTAATCACGATAGATAACGAAGAGATCGCGCTAGACGTCGCTGCGATGGGGCTTAAAAAGCACTGATCGCTCTTTAAATTTAGCCGCCTTTTGCGCGGCTTTGCTATCGCGGCAGATCTCAAATTTAGCCCAGTTTGCCGCACTTTTGCTTCAAATTTTTACCATTTTTAATATACAAAATCCGCTTCGTAATAAAATATAGCGATGTAATTTTAAGCCGCAAATTTATAAAATTACATTAATAATTTTTCTTAAGGAAGTGCGATGAAAAGTTTTAAATTTGCTTTGATCGCGGCCTGTGCGGCTGCGGTAAGTTTAAACGCTGAGGTTTTAACAAAGACGACCGACATATCGCTAGACGGTAAAAAAGTCGGCAAGATCGAGGTTTTAACGCCGGTTGAGGTTGTATCAAAAGATGGCGCAAAAGCCAAAATAAAGGTAAAAGGCGCGGTTTCGTTCATAAACTTTGCTTCATTCATTTTTCCTCCGTTAAAATTTGCCGTAGAGTAACGCAAATTCTTTAAATTTCGGGTAAAATTACTCCAAAAATTAAGGAGTTAAGATGGGAAACGACATCTGGGGCGGTGAAACCAATCCCGCTTGCCTTGCGAACATCAAAAAAAAGGCAGTAAATTTAAACTCCCAAAAGCCGCTAGCTGTGGCACAGGAAAGCTCGGAGCTAAAAGACGCGCAGCAAAGCTCGGGCGATGAAATTTTAAAAAGCTCGACCGGCGAAAATTATAACGATGAAATTTTAGGCGCAAATTTAGACCAAGCAGAAGCTGCCTCGTCACAAACGGGCTTCTCGGGCGCAAATTCCGGCGCTTTTGGTAACTCGGGCGGCTCGAATTTCGGCAGCAGCCTGGGCGGCGCAAACGGAAGTTCAAATTTTACCGCGGCTAGCGGCAGCGTAAATTTTAATGCTTCAGGCGGTAGCGCAAATTTTGGCGGAAGCGTTGGCGGCGGAAATTTTAACGCAGACAATGGCTCAAATTTTAATAACGGCGGCGGCAATTTAAAATTTAACGGCGGTGGTTCAAATTTTAACGGCGATTATGAGGGCGGATACACCGCCTCGTCCAATATCGCGGCTAAGGCTTACGATATAAATAAGGCCTATGCGTTTTACGTCGTTTTGGGCGCTTTTGGAGCGCACCGCTTCTATCTTGGACGCATAGTCTCTGCTGTATTTCAGCTTTTAGGAGGGTTGGGGTTTATAATATGGGCAGTGCTTGCGGGGGCGTTTTTACTGATACAAAGCGATTTGTTTATCGAGATTATGGCTCAGCTACGCCCAGATTCCAATATTACCGCCTCGGATGTGCAGGAGGTAGCTGCAAATCTAAAAAATCCTTTTATGGTATTTTCCCTGCCGAATGTGATATTTTTGATCTGGCTTATTAGCGATTTTTTTAAACTCGGCTCGATGGTTCGGGAGCAAAATGCGCGCCTAGGCTTGGGCGAAGTGGATTTCGTATATGAGCGGGACGATAGGAGCGCGGAGAGTCTATCAAATGCCAGAGTACCGCTTTACATCGCGCTTGGGTTAAATTTATTAAACGTTGCGGCGTATTATATTGATTCCGTCAAGGCGGAGGAAGTTGGCAATATCTCATTCATAGCTACCATCTGTTTTGCCGTGGGATTGTATTTCGCCTCCAGAAGCATGCGCTCAAAGAGGCTACTTTTTAACTTCACGATATTTGGCGTATTTTGGTATTTAAACGCTCTGGTGCTTGTAGGACGCGTTTTTTTCGAAAATTCTATGCTGCTAACGGCTTTGGCTACCTTTTGTACCGCCGTTTTTTTGCCGTTTGCGCTTTTGGTTTGCAAGGAGCTTTCCGACTGCTCGGGCGAAAAAACCTATCTGCGAGCGTTTTACGTATTTGCACTGCTAAGCATCATAGATATCGCTTTAAGCGTGCTAAATTCCTCGCTTTATCTACTTGCATCCAATATTGGCTCGGTGATCACGGCGATATTCGGCATCGGCGCAGTTTATGGCACGACGGAATTTCGCGCCTCACGAAACAACTACGATCTGGCGCATCTTGGTATGCACGTAAGGCAGATGAATAACGATCCTATGGACTGATGCGGCTTGCTTTTGCGGCGGAGCTTGTCTTTAAATTTCGCCTAAATTCGGGGGGGCATAATTTTAAAATTTAATCAATATAAAAGATAAATTTAAGCCATGTTGCTATATAATTTACTATATTTTTTAAAGAGGAGTTGAGAATGACTTTTATGGAGTCGGTGCGAACTTGTCTGAAAGAAAACTATTGTAACTTTGAGGGGCGCGCGCCGCGTTCAGAGTATTGGTGGTTCACATTATTTGGGGTACTTTTGGGAATAGTAACGTCGGTACTAGACGGCTTTTTAGGCACATATACCGTTACTAGTTCCGGCGAAACGATCGGTTTTATTAACTTAATCTTTTTGTTGGCAATGCTTTTGCCTTCTATCGCCGTAGCGGTAAGGCGCCTGCATGATACCGATAGAAGCGGCTGGTTTTATCTATTAAATCTTATCCCGCTAATAGGCTCGATCATACTGATCGTATTTTTCGTACAGCAAGGCACTAACGGACGCAACCGCTTTGGAGACGATCCGTTGTGACCTGCAAGCAGAGGCTCGATTTTTTAAACCGTAGCTTTTGCGCGTCTATCGCTTAACGAATAACCTAAATTTAGGGCTAATTCCATTTTGGTTTAGCCCTTTATTTTATGAGTCGGTTTGGCTCAAAATATCCCTCATCGTTTAAATTTAGACCGCCGCGCAGATTCAGACTACAAAATTTTAATTCTATTGCCCTTTAATTTAACGAGCTTTGTAATCGCTGAGGAGACGTTTTGACGAGGCGCACCAAGTAGGCTTGCCAGCGTCATTATATTAAAGGGAAGCTCCACGATCTTATCGGCGTTTGCAATGTGATTTAAAAAATTTAAAATCCAGGTCTGGATTTTCGCAAAGACGATCTCTTTTATTAAAATCCGCTGCGAGTGGAGGTTTTTAATGAGCGCGTTTATGATCGAGCTTGCAAACTCATCTCCGAGCAGCTCGAAAAGCTCCGAGATATTGATCTGCAGCGTCTCGCAGTCGCTTAAAATTTCAAGGCTCGTGTTTTTATCGAGGCAGACGTAGGCGCCGCTTTTTACGAAGCTAAAGATAAATTCTTTGCCGTTTTCGTAGCAGTTTAGCTTCGCTCTGCTGCGCAGCAGAATGATAAAATTTAAACTTCTGCGCGTAGATCACGTCGCCGCGTGCGTAGCTCTCGCGGCAAATTTGCTCAAATTTCAAATTTGGCCCGGTTTGCCGCTTTCTTGCTTCAAATTTTATCATTTTTAATATACAAAATCCGCTTCGTAATAAAATATAGCGATGTAATTTTAAGCCGCAAATTTATAAAATTACATTAATAATTTTTCTTAAGGAAGTGCGATGAAAAGTTTTAAATTCGTTTTGATCGCGGCCTGTGCGGCGGCGATAGGCTTAAACGCCGAGGTTTTAACAAAGACGACCGATATATCGCTAGGCGGTAAAAAGGTCGGCAAGATCGAGGTTTTAACGCCGGTCGAGGTTGTTTCTAAAGACGGCGCAAAGGCCAAAATAAAGCTAAAAGGCGCCGTTTCGGCAAACTACCTGGCTCAGATACAGCGAAGCGTCAAAAATGCCGAGATTTTCACGGTTTTTGATGCCGAGAGCGAGGCGAATTTTAAGAAAATAAAAGAGGTCGAGGACGACTACGGCGAGCTTTGGTATGAGGTCGAGGGCACGTACGAAGTCGCCGCAGACGCGCTAGGTAGCGACGCAAACGCGCTATATAAACAAGCTCAGCAAAAGTACGAGGAGACCTGCTCGGCGTGCCACCGCTTGCATGAGCCAAACAGCTTTACGGCGGCTCAGTGGCCGGCAAATTTACAGTCGATGATCGATACGAACTACGTCTCGCTAGAGGAGACGGAGCTAAATTTGATCGTTAAATACCTACAGCATAACGCAAAAACCGTAGAATAGGGCTTTGGCGCGCCTAGCGCCCAGATCAAATTTGCTCGTCGCTTGAAGCGTAAAATTTAGCGACGCTTGTTCTTTAAATTTGGATTTTATGTTTTGCGGCGGCAAATTTAATTTGCGGCGTCTTGCTCGCTAAAGAGCCGCGTTGCAAAAAGCGAGCGCCGCTAATAAAATATAGTTTTAAAAGTAAATAACGGAAAACGAGTCGCCAAATCGCGCCGGTGCCGCAAATATCGGCGATTTGGCTTTGCTTGGGTCTGCGACTTCGCGACTGCAAGCGCAAGGCGCGGGGGCTTGCTCCTGCGAGAATTAAAATAAGGGAGAAACCGATGAAAAGACGAGATTTCATCAAATTTTCGGCATTGGCGGCTACGGCTGCGCAGGCTAGCAGGATAGAAGGCGTTACGCAGACGATTTTCGATAACAAAAAGGTATTCGGCGCGAACAGATTCGGGCTTTTTTGGGCAAATACCAACTCAAATCAGATAGTTTCCGTTAGCGATTTCGAGGGCGATAAATTTCCTAATACGATGAATTACAGCCTGCCTGATTCCGTGCAAAACGAGGCTCGCGTGCTGTATCCGATGGTGCGCAAAAGCTATCTAAAAGCCAAGGGCGCGGCTAAATCCGAACTGCGAGGCAAAGAGGAATTCGTGCGCGTTAGTTGGGATGTCGCGCTTGATCTTGCCGCCAAGGCGTTAAAAGAAGCCCACGAGAAATACGGCAGCGAAGCGATCTACGGTGAGTGCTACTGGTGGGGCGGCAGCGGCAAGGTCAGCTGGGGGCGTACGGTCGCTCACAGGATGCTTAAAATTTTAGGCGGCTACGTGGAGGAAAGCGGCGATTATTCGACGGGGGCGGGTCTGGTTATCATGCCTCACGTGCTAGGCTCAAGCGCGGTTTACGATACGCCGACTAAGTGGGCGGCGATAGTTAAAAACGCTAAAAACGTCGTATTTTGGGCGACCGATCCTATCGTAACAAATCAAATTTCATCCGTGCCTCCTACTCACGAGGGCTACGTAGGTATAAAAGAGCTTAAAAAATCGGGCATTAAAACATATAGCGTAAACGCGATGGTAAACGATACGGCGCGCTACTTCGGCTCCGAGAATATCATCGTACGCCCTAATACCGACGCGGCGTTAATTATCGGCATGTGCCACCATCTGTTTACGAACAAGCTCTACGACGAGGAATTTATCAAAAAATACACCGTCGGATTTAATAAATTTAAAGACTACTTTATGGGCGAGACCGACAAAGTCGTAAAAGACGCGGAGTGGGCGAGCAAAATTTGCGGCGTAGCGGCGGATAAGATAAAAAGCTTCGCCGAGGCTTTGGCAAAAGAGCCTACGACCGTGCTTATAGGCCGCGCGCTTCAAAGAGCCGACCACGGCGAGCAGCCTTTCTGGGCGCTTATAGCTCTTAACGCGATGCTAGGCTATATCGGTAAAGAAGGCCTTGGCTTTGAGTTTAGCCTAGGATACGACTCGGGCGGTATGACGAATAAAATTTCACCGACGCTAAAAGGCATCAGCACGCGCATTAGCGAAAAATAC
The DNA here is from genome assembly GCF_963526985.1 of uncultured Campylobacter sp. Lineage (NCBI taxonomy): Bacteria > Pseudomonadati > Campylobacterota > Epsilonproteobacteria > Campylobacterales > Campylobacteraceae > Campylobacter > uncultured Campylobacter sp. The sequence continues at coordinate 53,548 of NZ_CAURPW010000007.1, read as the reverse complement.
GAAAATTTAGGCAAGGCCCCTTGGAAAGACGCTAAAAACGTCACCATTCCGTCCTCTCGTAGCATCGAGGCCTTAGAGTATCCCGGCAAAGAGATCGACTACGACGGCACCAAGATTAAACTACCTCGCATGAGAGTGGCGTATATGGCCTCAGGCTCGATGTTTACGCGCCATCAAGACGTAAACAACGCCGTCAAGCAGTGGAGAAAATTCGAAACCGTCATCACCGCCGAGCCTTATTGGACCAGCACGGCGAAATTTAGCGACATCGTACTACCCGTGGCTATCGAAGTGGAGCGTAACGATATAAACCAAACCGGCGACAGCGGCGAATATATCGTAGCCTATAAACCCGTCATCGCGCCGATGGGCGAGAGCAAGAGCGACTTTTGGATCTGCGAGCAAATTTGCAAACGCTGGGGCTACGGCGAGGCGTTTAGCGAGGGCAAGGACGAGCTCGGCTGGATGAAGGAATTTTACGCCGACGCGGCCGAGCAGGCCAAGGGGCTAAATTTAAGCATGCCTAGCTTTGAGGAATTTTACGAAAAAGGATTCGTGAGATTTGAAAAAGACGACGAGAGCAACGCGCTCTACACTCGCCTAGCCGCCTTCCGCGAAAACCCCGCTAAAAACCGTCTAGGAACTCCGTCGGGTAAAATCGAGCTATACTCGCCGACGATAGCGAAGATGAACTACGCCGACTGCCCTGCGCACCCTGCGTGGATCGAGCCTTTTGAATGGCTAGGCAACGCGAGCAAGAAGCATCCGCTGCATATCGTCAGCCCGCACTCTCGCTACCGCCTGCACAGCCAGTTAAACAACTCTATTATCAGAAATTTCGCCGAAGTCAGCGGACGCGAACCGATGCTAATCAACCCGAAAGACGCCAAAGAACGCGGTCTAGCTACGGGCGATATAGCGCGCGTATTTAACGATAGAGGCGAAATTTTAACGGGCGTTTTAGTAACCGACGTCGTGCCGCAAAGCGTCATAGCTATCTGCGAGGGCGCGTGGTACGACCCGGAAAATTGGGGCGAAAAGAGCCTATGCCAGCACGGCTGCGTAAACGTCCTAACACGCGACAAAGGCACTTCAAGCCTAGCGCAAAGCAACTCGGCTCACACCGCGCTAGCGCAGGTCGAGAAATTTAAAGGAGAGATTAGGCCGATAACGGCGTTTTCAAAACCAAAAATCCTACAAAGCATTTAACGCGTCGTCTTTTAAGCGTCTTTGAATGAGCTAGAAAATTTCGCCCTGCGACAGGCTAATTGCCTAGTCTTGGGACGAAATTTTCGTCGCAACATTCAAATACATCTTAAAATACTTCCGCCCATCTTTTTGCGTTCAAATTTTGTAATCCGTCAAATCGCGCTGCATTTTGTAAAGCAAGCATAGCGGAGTTTTTAAAATTTCGCTAAAATTCGCTCAAATTTAACCCAAAGGCCGCGCCGTGCAAATCCCCGATTTAATCCGAAATTTTATCCGCAAGCGTATCGTTTCAGAGTGCATTTTGCTACCGTTTTTCTATCCCGAGGAGAGCGAGTTTGAGAGCTTTCAGGAGGGATATAGACTTGCCGATCGCAAAACGGGCGAGGAGCTAGCGGACGACGCGCCAGGACAGTGGCGCAAGAGCTGGCGGGTCATCGCGCGTAACGGCATGGACGATCCGTTTTTCGTGGATTTTGCTCTTGGGGACGCCTCGCCCGTGTATTTTGCCTATCACGGCGCGGGCTTTTGGGAGCCGATTAAAGTCGCGGACGACATCGTTAAATTTGAAGAAATTTTAACCGCCCTCGCCGCGCTTGAGAGGCCTTGCTCGCTTGAAGCGATCGCGCCGATTGCCGATTTAAACAATGAATTTTACCGCGAGCTGGCGGACGACTACGCGCAGGAAGATGAAGCGCGCGAGGAGCCGGGATATAAATATTTCAGCGTTTTCATCGAGGACTTGGGTGCCGATAAGGTAAAAATGCTCGTATTTTTAAAGAAATTTTTTGAAGACGAGAGCTTTGCGGCGACTAAAGAGAGGGCGCAAAATTTGCCGCTTTGCCTCTTTAGCGGTATAGAGGAGTCGGCGCTAGCGCTGCAGGACAAACTCGCCTCGCTCGGAGTTAAATTTTACGCCCGCGAGATAACTTTTAGCGAAATGATCTCGCTGCGAGGCAAAATTTAGCTAAATTTCGCTACCATACGCTGCATCTTTAAAAAAGGAAAGACATGAAAAAATCGTTATTTTTAGTCGCGCTTTGCGTATTTGCCGGTCATTTGGCGGCCGAGGAAACTCCTGCTGCTTGCAAAGAGTACGAAAAGGTTTCTTACGAGTTCATCGACGCGATGGAAAAACAAGCCAAAGCTCAGGGCAATAAGGAATTTAGCGCGGAGGCGACGAAAAAAGAGTTTGAGGCCGACTACGCTAGCATAAAAAAGCTAAGCAAGGAGGAGCAAGAAGTCGCTTGCCATAAGGGCACGGCCGAGGTTAAGGAGATTACGAATATGCTAAAATCAAGCGGATTGCTAAAATAATTCGTTCTTTTGATTAAGATAGGCTAGGCGACGCAAATCTCGCAAAATGGCGAGGTTAAGCGTCGCTACGGCTCATCTAAACCTGCGCTTAAGAAAGCTAAATTTGACGCTTGGTTTAAATTAAACGCGGCGACAAAGGTCTAAAACCCGCGTTAAAGCAAGCAGGCGCGATATTTTAGCTCTTAAATTTAGCGTCTTTTGCGCCGAATTTACGCTTAAAGCTCACTTTTACGCCGTAAAAATCTCTCCGCTAAATATCGCTTTTACCGTATAAAAGCAAGCCGTACCCACCAAAACGCACAAAGCCGCAAAGCCGGCCGCTCCCGCAAATAAGAAAAATTTGATCCCGCTAAGCTCGAACGCCCGTAAAAACGCGACGCTTGCCGCCGCCGTAGGAAAGGTAAACGCCCACCAAGAAAGCGAAAATTTAATCCCAAGAAAGCTTTTAAACATATAAATGATAAAAAGTACGAAAAATAGCGTAACGTAAAGCATGATTTTAGCCGCCGCGTCAAAGCCGCCCGTTAGCTTAGTATAGCCTAAAAACGCCATCGCGGGCGGAGCTACCGTGATAAAAAGCGTCGGGATAAATTTAGGCGGCATCAAGGCGCAAAAAATGAGACGATAGAGCAAAATAGCTAAAATTACCGGCCAAAAAAATATCCCGACCGAAAAATAATACCACGCAAACTCGCTCGTAGCAGGCGCGGCTAACGGAACGAAAAGGTTGCCTACGATAGGCAAAAACCACGCCGGGCTAGCGTGCTGCGGCTCTACGTCGCTACGTATCCAAAAAGACATAGCGTGCAGCGTGATGAAGGTCTGAAATGCTACGCCCACGCAAAAAAGCGTGTCGTAAATGGACGCAAAATCCCTCCAAAGCGTCGCTACCAGCAGCGTGCCGATCGAAAACGCGGCGAAAAAATTTACCTGCACCGGATGGAAAAACTCCGCCTTGCAAGCTTGCGGGTATCTGATCAGCTTTGCCGCGTAACAAGCGCAGATGAGCGCGTATGCTAGGCTCGCCGCGGCGCGTAAAATCTCAAAAACCGCGCCTGAGATATCAAAGAGTAAATTTAGCCGCTCGTAAGCAAGAGCTAGCCCGCAAAGCCCCATAACTACGGTATAAAACATAATCGGAAAGTATTGCAGCCAACTTGCGTTTTCGTTTTTTATCGTTTTTTCTTCTTGAGTTTTCATCGTCTTCTCGGTTTTTCGTTAAATTTTAGTCCGATTTTAGCGCAATTTCGCTGATAAAGCCGCAAGATAAATCAATTTTTAAAGCTTTGGCTAAAAGCGCGAAATTTAGCCGAACTTGAGGTTTTTTAACTCAGCGCCCAGCATTTTTAAGCTAAAATACGCCAAATTTTTAAAAGGACAAACGTGAACGATTTTAAAAGATTAAACGAGCTAGTAGCCGCAGGCAAAGACGAGCTAAACGCGATGTATCGGCAGCTAGATAACCCAAGCGAGATCGTGCTAAAGATGCTAAAAATCGCAGGGTTTAAGGGTGAAAAGAGCGAAAAAGTCGCGGTTTTACGCCGCATAGTCGATCTAAAAACGGAGCCGCTAGAAAACGAGCTAAAAAAACAGGGGCGCGAGGATGCCGCGATACAGAGCATAAAAGACGAAGCTTTTGAACTCGTGCGCGAATTTTACGAAGCGCACTTTGAAAAGCTTTTGGCGCGGGTAAAAGAGGAGAAAATTTTAGACGAGTTTTACTCGGAGCTACTTAGCGGCATGCACGGCGCGGGACTAGCGATGAATGCGTGGCAAAGCACGTGGGACAGGCAAATTTTGCAAACGACGAATAAAGAATTCGAAGCTAAATTTGCAAGCATGGCCGAGGCGATCAAATTTATCGACGAAAACGGCCTCTACCAAAAAGACGGCGACGAAAAGGGCGAGCGAAGCTACGGTGCGGTTATGAAAAACGGCGAAAAATACGCCTTCGCGCCGTATGCCGCAGCTTTTGAAAATGAAGTAAAACGCGTGGCGGACGCGCTGGACAAACTAATCAAAAACCTAAAAACGCTAGCCGCAAGCGACGAGCAAAAAGCTTACGTGAGGTACTTTGAAAAGCTAAAGACGGCGTTTTGCGAACAAGAAAACGACCGCGCGATCCCTGCGTGGCAGGACGCCGAGCGCGCGTGGATGGAGGTAAAGGGTCCGCTGCAGCCCGGCCATCCGCTAGAGTACTACGAGGACGCCTACACGCACGCCGTCGCGCTCGAGTGGGACGTGAGGCTCTCAGGCGCTAGCGACTTTGACGAGGAGAAATTTAAAGCTAGCGTCATCCGCGCCTACGAGCAAATTTGCCGCGAGTGCGGGATAGAAGACGCCCTGCTCGCGCGCCAAGTAACGCAAAACGTCGCTAGAACGCAAACCTACATCAGCGTGCCGATGATCTACTACGGCGCCGAGCTAAACGGGCTATTTTCGGCTCAGGTCGTGCCAAACGACGAGACCGTGAGCAAGGAGCGGGGCAAAAAGATATTCGCCTTCGTCGAGCACGTTTACGAGAGCGCCAAGGCAAGACCGTTTATGAAGCTTAGCGGCGAGATCTTTTCGCGCGAGTTTTTGGACTACGGGCGTGAAATTTTGTTTAAAAAGCCGCAAATTTGGAAGAAAACCTACGAAATCTCCACGATCGGTCACGAGTTTGGACATATACTTTTCGTCGGCACCGACACGGAAAAAGCGATGAACGCGGACGGAGAGTTTAAATTTATCGAGGAGTACAAGGCGACTACGGGCGGGCTGGTAAATTTCTTTATCGGCGGCGAGGCGAGCTACGAGATGAGTGTATTTCACGAGCTGATCGCCCGCGCGGTCGGGCTCATCGCGTGGCGCGAGGTCGATGAGGTGCGCGCGTACTACTGCGAGGGGCTCATACACCTGAGCTTGCTGTTTGACTCGGGCGCGCTTAGCTTTGACGGCGCATTGATCGTCAAATTTGACCGCGAGCATTACGCTAAATTTAAAGAAATTTGCCTCGCAAACTACAAAAATTTGGCGCTTCACTACGCAAGGCGCGCTCCTGCGGGCGAGTTTTTGGCGAGATTTTGCGAGAAAGAGGGCAAAAGCTACCTGCCTAAACACGCGCAGGCAAGGGCCTTTGTAGAGCATTACTACGCCCGCTACAAGGCTATCGGAAACGAGCTTGACGAGAGCGGCGAATGGGAGAAATGGCAAGCTGGAGAAAAGTAGTCCGAGGTAAATTTGCGCTAAATCTGGCGGCCCCGGCATGCAAATTTGACCCAAATTTTACGTCAAATTCGCCTTTTTCTAGCGGCCTAGACCCGCACCTTTTGGGCGCCAAGCTTAGCATTTTTAGGATACGGGTTTTGCGGGATAAATTTGTATGTCGCGTTTCGCAAATTTACCGAATTTGCCATAAGCCTGGGTTCTTTGCATCAAATTTGCCTTAAATTCGGGCGTAAAATTTAAAAAGTAAAATTTGATAAAATCGCGGCGCAAATTTAGCTTTACCAGCGGGCGAGCATGTCAAATTTGACGAAATCGCGGTAAATTTACTTGAGGGCAAGCAAGCCAAACGCGGCAAATAGCCGCTAAATTTACGAATCTAAAATGAAAGGATAAAAAATGGAAGAAATGCTAGAGGGCATGGGCGAACCGCGCATAAAACAAGTCGCGCTGCCAAAGGACACAAACTCGGCTGGAAATATATTCGGCGGCTGGATACTAAGCCAGATCGACCTAGCCGGCGCGCAGGCCGCGCGGGAGCTGTCGCCCGAGCGCGTCGTGACGATCTCGATGCAAGAGATTATATTTAAGCAGCCCGTTTTCGTCGGCGACGTCGTGAGCTGCTACGCCAAAATCATCGCCGCGGGCAACACCTCGATCAAAACTAAGATCGAAGTCACGGCGCTGCGGCTAAACGCGGCGGGTTTTCGCGAGCGCATACACGTGACATCCGCGATTGCTACCTACGTGAGCGTGACTAAAGACGGCGCGAAAAAGCCGATCGATCCGCAGCTAAAAAAGGCGCACGGTTTCTGACGAATTTGCCTTGGTCGGAGCGCATTTTTACGGCTCTAGTTTGCGTGCGGCAGGATCTCAAACGCGCTTTGCCGTATGACCGAGCCGTTTTTTAACTTATAAATTTTGCGTTTGCGCCCGTAAAGCGCATATTTACCGTCTAAATGGCGGTTAAATTCGGCCGAGCTAGATTATCTAGCTCGGTTTTAGCTTTTTAGCGCATTGGAAAATCAAAATAAACGCTTAAAATCATTAAAACCAAATCTACCCAGCTTCGCGCAATAAAACCGTAAAATCGCTTCCGGCGCTTTGCGGGATTTAAAATAGCGGCGCAAAAACGCGTTTTCTAAATTTACGCTCGTAAATTTCGCGGCCGAATTTTGGATATTTCGGGCGGATTAAGTTATGTTAAGCATTAAACTATTTTTTTAAGCCGTGTTAATACTATTACAAATTCTAATCTTAATAAAAGCTCTCAAGTTATTCTTATTTATAAATAATACGATATAGCCAAAACGACGATATAGCGGCGCCTGGAGTTCCGTATACTGAATAAAATAATTAATAGAAACTTAAATCAAAATATTGATTTAAAGTATTAAGGATTTTTATTATTTTTTAAGGACAAATATGCAAATATTTCATATTTAATAAATATGCAAAATCTGCATATAAAAAAGGAGAAAAAATGACGAAGACCGGAAAGGTCATATGTCCGTACTGCGGCACGGGCTGTCAGGTCGAGCTTCACGTCGAAAACAACGTGATAAGAAGCGCGCTAGGAGTGCAGGATAACCCCGTAAATCAGGGCAATCTGTGCTTAAAGGGCTTTTACGGCTGGGATTACGTGGGGGCTCCTGATAGACTAACAAAACCGCTAATTCGCAAAAAAGACGGAGTATTTAGCAAAGACGGAGACCTTGAAGAGGCTAGCTGGGACGAGGCGCTTGATCTAGTCGTCGCCAAGATGAAAGAAGTAAAGGAAAAATACGGCCCAGACGCGCTAGTAGGCAACTATTCGGCTCGCTGTACGTTAGAGGACAACTACGTCGCGCAAAAGATAATGCGCGCCGTAATCGGCACCAATAACGTCGATCACTGCGCTAGAATTTGACACGCTCCGACTGTGGCAGGTCTTGCCAAAACAATCGGTAACGGAGCGGCGACAAACAGCTTCACGGAGATCGGACCTTATAGTAATTGTATCTTGATGATCGGCTCAAACCCCGAAAACGGCCATCCAATCGCTGCTATGCACATACAGCGCGCGCTAAACCGAGGCGCTAAGCTAATCGTAATAGATCCCGTAAAAACGGAATTTGCCAGCCGAGCGGACGTACATTTGCAGCTAGCGCCCGAGCACAACATCGCGGTTATAAACTCGCTTCTTTATGTTATTTTCGAGGAAAATTTGGTTAATTGGGACTTCGTAAACGAATGCACCAAGGGCGTAGAATACGTACGCGAAGCGGTCAAGGACTATTCGCCCGAAGCCATCGCTAGCTACACCAACCTAAATCCGCAGGACGTGAGAAAAGCGGCTCGTATGTACGCGACTATCCGTCCGGCCGTCATCACGCACGGTATGGGCGTTACGCACTTTAACCACGGCGTGGGCGCGGTTTGCGATATTTCAAATTTATTCCTTCTAACCGGAAATATCTGCGAGCTAGGAAGCGGCGACCTACCGATACGCGGTCAAGAAAACGTCCAAGGCTGCTGCGATATGGGCGTGTTGCCGAATATTTTTCCAAATTTAGGCTCGGTAACCGATCCAAAACAGCGCGAGTGGTTCGAGCAGGTTTGGCATCTAGAGCCAGGCTCCTTAAACGGTAAAATCGGCATCCATAAAACCGAAGTGCCAAATGCCATCCTTGACGGCAGAGTACACTTTTTCTGGACGATGGGCGAAAACCCGGTTATGACTGACCCAAACACCAATCACTTCCTAAAGGCGATTTCAAAAGTAGATATGTACGTGGTTCAAGATATCTTTTTAACCGAAACGTCGCGTAAAGCAGACGTCGTTTTGCCCGGCGTGGCAAGTAGCGAAAAAGAAGGCCTCTACGCCAACGCAGAGCGCCGCGTGCAGCACAACGAGCACGTCATCACGCCTCCGGGAGACGCCAGACAAGACTGGTGGATCATCTGCGAGATCGCGCGAAGGCTCGGGGCGACCGAGGGATTTAACTTTAACTCGCCTGAAGAAATTTGGGAAGAAGTACGCAAGTGCGACCCTAGAAGATACGGCGGTATGAGCTACTACCGCATCAAAAAGCACCACGGTTTGCACTGGCCGTGCCCTGATGAAAACGACATGGGCGGACAGAGCCTATATCTAGATAAAAAATTCTTTACGCCCGACGGCAAAGGTAAATTTATCCCTTGCTTGCACGTAAAGAGCGTCGCGGATATCGAGCCTGCCAAAGCCGAGTTTGCTAAACGCGTAAATTTACCGCCTGAATACGAAGTGATGGCCGGCAGCGTGGATGAGCCGACCGATCCGGAGTACCCGATACAGTTGCTAACTACGCGTAAAGTCTATCAGTACGCCGGCGGCGTCATGACTAGACGCTCAAAAGCTATCGAAGAGGGCGGCGACAGCATCGGACCTATCGCTGAGATGAACCCTGCGCTAGCCCAGCGCTACGGCATCAAGCAAGGAGACTTCATCAAAGCGTGGAGCAGGTACGGCTATATCGTTATCAAAGCAGACGTTACCGACATCATCCCCGACGGCGTCATACAGATGACCTACCACTACTGGGAGAGCTGCTGCAATGAGCTAACGAGCAACGGCTGGGACTTCATCAGTAAGACCCCGACCTTTAAGGCTGCCATCCAGATCCAAAGGATCGAGGAGGAGGAGTTTTTGCGTATTCGCGAGCTAAAACGCATCAAATTCCAAACCAACAAGGTCATCTACGACGACTATCACCACGAGTGATTTTTAGCCCCGCTTGCAAAACCGCGGGCGGGGCTGCTTAAATTTAGCTTTTAAATTCGCTTCTTGATTAAATTTTAAAAATATATCTTGTTTTAATATGCTTTTCTGTAATATTCCACAAATTTTAATATGCGTTTTTGCAATATTATAAATTTATACTTCACAAGGAGCAAAAGATGAAAAAAATTCTCACGACGCTGCTTTTAAGCGCTATCGTCGCGCTAGGAGCCGAGGTTAAAACCATCACCGATATGACGGGCAACGAGGTCAAAATCCCGGCCAAAACGCAAAAGATAGCCGCACTCTGGCACGCAAACAACCAAGTGATCTTGGTGCTAGGCGGTGCGGATAAGATCGTAACTACGACCGATCAGATCAAGAAAAACAAGTGGTTTGCTAAAATTTACCCTCGCATCGCAGAGGTGCCGGCTGCGCTAAACGGCAACGACATCCAGATCGAGGAGCTTGTTAAACTAGCGCCGGACGTAGTCATAGTGTCAAATAAAAATTTCCAAGAAAATCTTACTAAAAACGGCTTTAGCGCGGTGAATTTGATATTTCGCGACTACGACGATATGAAAAAAAGCGTGCTGCTAACGGCCCAGATCATCGGCGGCGACGCGGCTAGCAAGGCAAAAGAACTAAACGAAAATCTAGATGCCAACATCGCGCTAGTTACCGAGCGCACGAGCAAACTAGACGACGCCGCGCGCCCTAAAGTACTACACATCGTTGGTGGCGCAAACTTGCTAAAAATCGACGGCACCAAAACTATCATCGACACGTGGGTAAAATACGCGGGCGGTAAAAACGCGGTGCAAAAAGAGGGCAGCATGATAGAAATCACGGCTGAAGAGATCGTGGCCGCAGATCCCGATATCATAATCGTCGGCGGCGCTGACAATCAAAAAGCGGTTGAGAAAATTTACGCCGATCCCGTATTTGCAGGGCTAAAAGCGGTCAAAAACAAAAAAGTCTACGGCAACCCAAAAGGCGTGTTTAGCTGGGATAGATACGGCGCGGAGTCGGCTTTGCAAATTTTATGGGCGGCTACCATCGTTCAGCCGGAGCTCTTTAAGGACGTTGACGTAAAAGCCCAAACTAAGGCGTTTTATAAGAAATTTATGAACTACGACCTTAGCGACGCGGAATTTGACTACATCCTAAAAGGACTAAATCCGGACGGCAGCAAATAATCAAATTTGAGCGATTTTGCCGGAAGCCCGGCAAAATCAAAAGGAAACAAAGATGAAAAAAGGGACGCTTGCATTTGGCGCGGCATGCCTATGCACAGCACTTAGCGCGCAGGCGGCGGATCTAAAATTTGATCCGGATAAATTTGAAACGCACTCTATAAAATTAGGCGAAAAAGAGGTCAAATTTAGAGCCTACGAGGGGATAGTTTACGTAGCAAATCCCGTGGATAGCGAGTATCAGAGGTTAAATTTTTACGTCCCGTCGCAGTATTTTGAGGGCGGCAAAAAAGAGGCGGGCAAATTTGGCGCAGCAAGCGCTCCGATCTTTTTGCCAAACTCCATCGGCGGATATATGCCGGGCAAGCCTTTTACGCCCGCTCTTGATAAAAACGGCAAGCCAAACGCGGTGCTAGCGGCGCTTGAGCGCGGTTACGTGGTCGCTGCGCCTGGAGCTAGAGGCAGGACGCTCAAGGATGCAAACGGCAAATTTAGCGGCAAAGCGCCCGCCGCCATCGTCGATCTAAAGGCTGCCGTGCGGTATCTCAAATTTAACGACGCAGTGATGGCGGGCGACGCGAATAAAATCGTGTCAAACGGCACGAGCGCGGGCGGAGCGATGTCGGCGCTGCTTGGCGTCTCGGCAAACGCAAGCGAGTTTGAGCCATATCTAGAGGCACTCGGAGCCGCGAAGGCTAGCGACGAGATCTACGCCGTTTCCGCCTACTGCCCTATTACGAACCTAGAAAACGCCGATGCGGCCTACGAGTGGATGTTCGGCGCTCAGACGAAATACGAGAAAACGGACTTTAGCGCGCTGAGTGCGGCTGGATTTAACGAGCGAAGCGGTAAACCAAAAACCGTCTCCGGCGAGCTAACCGCAGAGCAAAAAGAGCTCTCCGCCGCGCTAAAATCGGCCTTCCCCGCCTACGTAAATTCGCTAAATTTAAAAGACGCCAAAGGCCGCGCGCTCACGCTTGAGCCTAGCGGCGAGGGAAGCTTTAAAGAGTACGTCAAAAAGACGCTCTCAGACTCTTTTACAGCTGCGAAAAGTCGCGAGAAAAGTCTGCTAAAGCCCGAGTTTTTCACGCTTGAAACGCAGGGCTGCACGCTCGGATACGATTTTAAATTTGAAGACTTTGTTCTATCTATGCCGCGCGCTAAGGCTACTCCCGTATTTGACGGACTAGAGCTACAAAATCCCGAAAACGACTTTTTCGGCGATGCGGGCGCGGCGGCGAAGCACTTTACCGAATTTGGCGCAAAACGCGGCAAAGGCGAGAGCGCCGACGCTAAAATCATAAAAATGGTAAACGCGATGAGCTATCTGGGAAATAAAAACGCGGCCAAATTTTACCGCATCAGGCACGGCGCGGCCGACTCCGACACGTCTCTAGCGATACCGCTTATCTTGGCGCTGGGGCTACAAAATGCGGGTAAGACGGTTGATTTTGCGGTACCTTGGGGGCAAGGTCACGGCGGCGACTATGATCTGGACGAGCTTTTTAGATGGATGGACCGCGTCGTAAAATAGCTTAAATTTGACGCGGCGGAAGCTTTCGTTTAAATTTGGCGCAGCAAAAATTTGCGGAAACGTTATATTTAAATTTGATAACGCGGTAAGGGGTGCTTAGCTCAAATTTATCGTTAGCCCCAAGCCTTAAACGCAAAACGGCGGGTAAATTTGACCCAAGCGGCATAAATTCGGCGCTTGGTGCGGATTATCTGGATCGCAAACAAAACCGCCTTTTTCTCGCTGTTTTAGCAGCGATCGCAAATAATAAACAAAAGCTTCGCTCGCCAAGTTAGCGGTAAGGCGAATTTAGCCCTTTTGCGAGCGATTTTCGAGTGGGGCTACCGCGGGCGGAGATTTTATTTTAGGAGAAAGATGAAAAATATGAGTTTTAAATTCGCGCTGATTTTGCTAGCAGCGCTGACCGCTCTTTGCGGCGTGATAGCGCTTGGCGTGGGCAGATTTTACGTGGCGCCATCTGACGTGCTTAGCGTGATCGGCGGCTTTTTCGGCGTGCAGACGGACGTCGCGGCAAATATCCAAAACGTCGTCGAAAATATCCGCATACCGCGCATCATAGCAGCCATCCTCGTCGGAGCCGCGCTTAGCATCAGCGGAGCGGCGTATCAGGGCGTCTTTCGCAACCAGCTAGTTAGCCCCGATCTGCTTGGCGTTTCGGCGGGCGCTTGCGTGGGAGCCGCGCTTGCGATTATGTTTGATATGCCTCTTTTTTGGGTGCAGGCGTTAGCCTTCGTCTGCGGGCTTGCGGCCGTAGGCATGACGCTATCCATACCGCGTCTGATGGGGCGCTCTAGCACGCTGATGCTGGTGCTATCAGGTATCATCGTTAGCGGTCTGATGGCTTCCGTTATCGGCTTTTTAAAATACGTCGCCGATCCCGAGACCAAGCTACCCGACATCGTTTACTGGCAGCTAGGCAGCCTAGCTAAGATCGATGCGGATAATCTTAAATTTATCGCGCCCGTGATGATAGCCTGCGCAGTGCTGCTCGTAGCGATGAGCTGGAGGATAAATTTGCTTTCGCTAGGCGACGAGAGCGCGGCGAGGCTGGGCGTAAACGTAACGCTCGAGCGCGGCGTCATCATCGTCTGCGCGACGCTTCTAACGGCATGCAGCGTGTGCGTGAGCGGTATCGTGGCGTGGGTTGGACTGCTGATGCCTCACCTGGCGCGCATGCTAGTAGGCGCGAACAACGCCCGTAGCCTGCCTGCTAGTATATTTATGGGGGCGATATTTTTGCTATTCGTAGATACCCTAGCGCGCACAATCAGCGTGAGCGAGGTGCCTCTGGGCGTACTTACGGGCTTTATCGGCACGATATTTTTCGTCTGGGTACTCTGGCGAAATAAAAAGGTTGCGTGATGCTTGAGGTTAAAAATCTAAATTTCGCCTATCCAAACGGCGCGGGTAGGCTAGAAAACGTAAATTTACGCGTCGGCAAGGGCGAGATACTAACGATACTGGGGCGAAACGGCGCGGGCAAATCGACCATGCTAAGCCTAATCAGCGGCACGCAGGCGCCGCACTCGGGCGAAGTTTGGCTCGGCGGTAAAAATAGCGCCCAGCTTAGCAACAAAGAGCGCGCCAAAATCATGGCCTACGTCGCTCAAAGCGAGATCTGCGAGTACGACTACACGGGCCTTGAGTTTATCACGATGGGGCGAGCGGCGCATCTGGGTATCTTTGCGCGGCCTAGCGAGGAGGACACGGCGATCGCGAAGGAATTTACCGCAAAGCTTGAGATCACGCACCTTGAGGATAAATTTATCACTCAGATGAGCGGCGGACAAAAGCAGATGTGTTCGATCGCGCGCGCGATGGCGGCAAAGCCCGAGATCATCGTGTTTGACGAGCCGACCTCGGCGCTGGACTTTGGCAATCAGTACAAATTCCTACGCACAGTTAAGCAGCTAAAAGAGCAAGGCTACACCATCGTGCTAACGACTCACAATCCCGATTTTGCCGTACTTTTAGGCGGCTATGTGGCGCTGGTTAAAGGCGGGGGCGAGGTGGCTTTTGGCACGGTGGACGAGATCATCGAGAGCGAACACCTAAGCAAGCTTTACGGGCTAAATTTGAGCGTGGAATACATCGAGCAAGTAACTAGAAAGTGCTGCCTGACGCATCCGCTGTGAGCGCTAGATACTAGCAAGCAGCGGCGTAAATTTGCGCTACGCAAAATCAAAAATAACGCGGGTAGGGATACGCGGCACGGCGGATAAATTTATGCACCTCTGGTGCAAGGCGTGCGTGCCCGCCTTGCAAATTTGATCGCTTCGGCTCGCCTCGTCGTTTGGTAAAATTTGCTCTCAAATTTAGCTCAAATTTGAGGCCGATAAAATTTAGCCGAGCCTTGGCTGGTTTTAGTCGGCGCGGCTCTGTAAAATTGACGGCTGCGGGTTTGCGCCTTGAGTAAAATCGGCGTTAAATTTAAGGCTCGCAAATTTGGGCGGCTTTTGTTTTCCCCCGCGTTGCGCGCCGGAAATGATTAAAATTTGCTTCGTTAAAGCGGTCTTGCTAAAGCGAAGCAAAATCCCTCCAAAATTTAGGGCAAATTTACACGTATCCCTGATCTATCATCGCATCGGCCACCTTGCGAAAGCCCGCGATATTTGAGCCAAGCACCAGATTTCCCTCGTCGCCAAACTCCTTGCTAGTCTCGTAGCTAAGCTCGAAGATGTGATTCATGATGCCGTGCAGTCTGTGATCGACCTTTTCAAAGCTCCACGCGGTCATGCCGGCGTTTTGCATCATTTCTAGGCCTGACGTGCCCACGCCGCCCGCGTTTGCCGCCTTTGCCGGAGCGAAGTAAAAATCCTTTTGCGCTAGCATGAAATTTATCGCATCAAGCGTGCTTGGCATATTTGCCCCCTCAGCCACGAAGCGGCAGCCGTTAGCATAAAGCACTTTTATGTCAGCTAGGTGAAGCTCGTTTTGCGTCGCGCACGGAAACGCCCCGTCGCACGGCACGTCCCACACGCCGTTTCTGCCCTCTTTGTACTCGCTTACGCTTATATATTTTGCGTTTGGTCTAAATTTAGTGTATTCGCTAAGGCGAGCGCGTTTTACTTCTTTTAGCTCTTTAAGCACGGCTAGATCGATGCCCTCTGCGTCGTAAACATATCCATTTGAATCAGAAACCGTGATAGGCAGCGCGCCTACTTGATAGAGCTTTTCTACCGTGTAGATGGCGACGTTTCCGCTACCGCTTATGCTGCACTTTTTGCCCTCTAGTCCCAGGCCCGCTTTTTGCAGCATATTTTGCGTGAAATAAACCAGTCCGTATCCGGTCGCCTCCGTGCGCGCTAGGCTACCGCCCCAGTTTAGCCCTTTGCCCGTTAGTATGCCGTCAAACCTGCCCGTGAGCTTTTTATACTGCCCAAACATATATCCGATCTCGCGCGCGCCCACGCCGATGTCGCCTGCGGGCACGTCCACGGTGTTGCCGATATGGCGGTAAAGCTCGCTCATAAATGCTTGGCAAAAGCGCATTATCTCGCCCTCGCTCTTGCCTTTTGGATCAAAGGTGCTGCCGCCTTTTGCGCCGCCGATATTTACGCCCGTGAGCGAGTTTTTAAAAATTTGCTCAAATCCTAGAAATTTTAGCACGCCAAGATCCACGCTAGGGTGGAGCCTTAGACCGCCCTTGTATGGACCGACGGCTGAGTTAAACTGCACGCGGTAGCCGTTATTTACCTGCAGTCTGCCGTCGTCGTCCGTGTACGTGACGCGAAATATCACCGTGCGCTCAGGGATGACGATGCGCTCTAGGATCGCGTGTTTTTGGTACTTGCTCTCTTTTTTTATAAGCGGCTCGAGGCTGTTTAGCACCTCGGTCGCAGCCTGGACAAAGACGCCTTGACCCGGATTGGTCTTTTTTATCCACTCCATCGTTTTTTCGATGTACTCGCTCATTTTGGCTCCTATTCGTCAAATTTTTGTAGTTGAATATTAACTCTCCTAGAAAAAATTTTTATTTAAATTTATTTTTATATTTTTATTTTAGGCGATAGGTGTTACGTATCGAAACTAAATTTATCAAACGTAACTTTTTGATAAATTTGTTATAGTTTTATTTGGGCTTTTGGCGTAGATTTTAGTCGGCTTTGGCGGTGTTATGTTAAATTTAGGAGAGTTAAATTTACGGCGGCGCGATTTTGCCGTTTTGGTTTTTGCGTATTTGGCGAGAATTCGTCAAATTTGAAATTTAGCAGGCGAATTTGCGGCTATTATCTTCAAATTTCGTCCGCTTAAATTTGCGCCTAGAGTAAATAAAAATCTAAAAAACTCTAAATTCGGCCCTTTTGCCAATGATTAAATTTGCAAAATAACAGCCCTAAAGGCGCTTAAATTTAAAGCGGTAAATCGCCTTAAAATTGCTAATACGGTAGACCTAAATTTAGCCGAGGCGAGCAAATTTAGCCTGACCGCTCGCGCACAGGGCTAAAACGAATTTGCATTAAGGGCAAATAAGCGTTAAACGGCTATAATCGCGTTTATATTTAAAAAAAAGGAATAGCCGTGAAAAATTTACTCGTCTTTTTAGCAGTTATCCTCCTCCTAGCCGGGGTAGCGATGAAATACGCTAACGAATTTCCCGTGCTTGATGAAACAGTCAAGGAAAAGTGGAGCCAAGTGCAAAACCAATACAAACGCAGAGCCGATTTGATCCCAAATCTCGTTAAAACCGTTCAGGGTTACGCTAGCCACGAGCAGAGCGTGTTTAAAGAAGTAACCGAAGCTAGAAGCAAAGCCTCTGCCGTAACGATCGACGTTAGCTCTATAGACGATCCGGCTAAGCTAAAAGAGTTTGAGGCCGCGCAAAATAGCCTGGGCGGCGCGCTGTCTCGCCTGATGGCTATTAGCGAAAGCTACCCTCAGCTAAAGGCCGATCAAAATTTTCTAGCCTTGCAAAGTCAGCTAGAAGGCACCGAAAATCGCATCTCGGTAGCTAGAAAGGACTATATTGAAGCGGTCAAAGACTATAACGTCGCGCTGCGTAAAATCCCTGGTAAATTTATCGCCGCCGCCTTATATCCAGAGCTAAAACCGCGCGCTACGTTTGAGGCGAGCGTTACCGAGCAAAGCGCGCCTGAAGTTTCTTTTGCCAAGTAAGCCGATGAAACGCGTTTTATCCGCTTTATTTTGCGTTTGCACGATTTGCGGGCTCTTTACGCTAAATTTATCGGCCCGGCAGACGCTAAGCGAGCAAAACGCGCCCGCTAAAATAAGCGAAAAAAGCGGCGACATCCCGGCTCTAAGCGGTAGGGTAGTCGATCAAGCCGGCGTTTTAAGCCCTGCGGCAAAACGAGAGCTTGAAACCGCGCTCGCCGCTCACGAAAACAATACGACCAATCAGCTAGTTATCGTAACGACCCAGTCGCTGGGCGGCAGGGCGATAGAGGAGTATTCGCTAGAGCTTGGCAGACGCTGGGGTATCGGGCAAAAAGGCAAAGATAACGGCGCGCTGCTAGTAGTCGCGCCAAACGACAAGCAGGTGCGTATCGAGGTCGGCTACGGCCTAGAAGGCGTGCTAACGGACGCTCTTTGCGGCGTTATCATAAACCGCTACGTTATCCCCGAATTTAAAAAAGGCGATATAGAAGGCGGCGTAAAGATCGGCGCGCAAAAGATTTTAGCCGTGCTTGAGGGCGACGAGAGCGTAAAACGGCAGCTAGACAAAGAGGACGAAACGCCTGTAGAGGCTTACGGGATAATAGCCGGCATGGCGCTACTGTTCGCGTCGGGGATTTTGGGCGCGGCGCTCGTGCGTATCGGGGTTTGTGCGGTTTTATCGGGCTTTACCTCAGCCGTCGTCGCGGGAGCGTTTAGTATAGAAGATTTTGCCCTTAGAGGCGTGGTTATGTTCGCGCTTTTTGCTCTATTTTTATACGCGACTAAAAATATAAAACCCGGCTCCGGCTCAAATTCGGGAGGCTCAGGCTACTCCGGAGGCGGCGGCTTTGGCGGAGGCGCAAGCTCGGGGGGCGGATTTAGCGGAGGCGGCGGAGGCTTTGGCGGCGGCGGAGCTAGCGGCAGGTGGTAGTTTGTCGCTTTAAATTTAGCGTCGAATTTAAGTAATTTAAAAAATAATCAAATTTAGCGCGACCTCGATAAAGCGGGACTTTAATTTGTTATTGAGCGTAAAATAAAAAATAGGAGTAAAAATGCAAGGCGATCAAAAAATGAAAGAAATTTTTTCTCGTTTAGACCCAAATAAGGCGACCCAAGAAAAGATAGAAAATTTTATGCGCGATTGCTGGAAAACTATGTGCTAGAGGTTGCAGGCAAACAATTTGCTTTTGCAGAGATTGAGACGTATACGAACGCAGATAAAAATACCTACAAACGAACATCGAGTGCTGGCGACATATTTTTTCATAGGTACGGTTTTGATATCTGTTTTGAGAGCACGGAAAAGGTTTACGGCGGGGTGCTCGTGCGCTCGCTTTGGCCGCTTAAAGGTGCCGAGCCGATAGTGGGCCCGCGCAGATGCGCGAACGCGATTTTAAATATACGCAAGCCGAATTTAAGCTTTTGTCTTTTAGATGCCAAGGATCCGCAAAAAGCGTCGGAAAATTTTAGCTGTAGAGTGCGTAGAGCCGACCTTGACGCGAGCGGCAAACCGATAGACGATCGCAGGAGACTCACTTCGCGTGAATTTGAAAGATGGCTAGACTCGGGCAAAAAAGAAGCCGAAAAATACAAAAAACTATAAATAAATACAAAGACGAAGCAGAAAATAAAAACTCAACGCCGAACCAAGCAAATTAGCAAAATTTATCTTAAGGCGGCGGCTTAAATTTGCTTTTTATGCACTTAAAAGTTGAAATTTAAGCTACGCCGTCAAAATACATGCAAATTTTACCAGCTGCGCTCAAATTTGCACACCCACTATTAAATTTGCACCCAAATCCAAGCTCAAATCTCCCCCAAAATCTTTTTATAGTTACTAAAAATCGGCGAATCCTCGCCAAAATACAAACTCATCGCGCGCACGTAGCGATCGAGCGGATTTTGGATGCGGTTTAGCGCCAGCCGATCGCGAAACGGCAGGTCGTAGCTGCTTAAAATCACGCTAAAAGGCACGGGAAAATCGGTGCCAAAAAGGATTTTGTCGTGGATTTGGGTTTGGGTTTTTAGATGCGGCAGGATACGGGCCTTGTTTATGCAAAGTAGCGCCGAGACGTCGGCGTAAAGCCCGTCAAATTCGCGTAGCCAGCCAAGTAGCGTGAAGTAATTTGCGCCGAATTTTTCTGGGTCCCTAGAAAGCGCCGTGAAAGCGCCGTCGCTTGAAGCGCCCATGTGAGCGCAGACGATGCGGCAACCAAGATTTAGCGGAGATTTTAGCTGCTCGATGCCCTCAAGCGCCTTGTTTGAGGCGAGCGAGCTTTCGTTGCCCACGTGGATAACAAGCGGTAGCCCAAGCTCGCTAAGTAGCCTAAAATAGGGCTCGTAGCGCTTGTCGTTTAGATCCGTCTCCCAGTACGAGTGCAGTAGTTTGCCGCCCTTAAAGCCCATTTTGTGGTATTTTTCGATCAAATTTAGCGCGTCTTTGCGGTTTGGATTTACGCTAAAAAACGGAACGACCTTGTTTGGATTTTGCTCGCAAAAGGCAAAAACATCCTCGTTTGAGGCGCAGACGGTTTTGTCCTTGTGCACGAGGTTTCCGCTCTCGTCAAATTTCGCATCGACGCCGAAAACCACGGACTTTTGGACGAAATTCGAGCTTTTTATCAGCCGCGCGAAGTTGCTTTTGTAGCCCTCAAAGCCGTTTTTTATAAGCTCGCGCCTGTTTATGTCAAATTTTTTAGCGAAAAACGCAAGCGCTAGCTTATCGTAAAATCGGTCGAATTTCACATCCGCGCTAAGCAAGTGCGAGTGGATATCGACGGTTTTTATCTGCGTTAAATTTGCGCTTTGCAAGCCGCTAAGTTCGCTCTCCCGCACGGCGATTTCGTTAAATTTGCCCGATGAAAATCCGCTTAAATTTGCTTCGTTTGCCGTCAAATTTACGCTAGTTTGAGCGCGTTTGCTTTCGGCGTAAATTTGACTTGCCGCGTTTTGGCAAAACCCGAGCGTTTTTGGCGCGGCCGTCTCGCTCGCTCTCAAATTTGAGCTCAAATTTGTCCGCGCGTTTTGCTCGGTTAAATTTGCGCGAGTTAAATTTGCCTCCGTTTTGCGAGCTACTAAGCCAAGGCTTGCGGCGTTTGCTCGGGCCAAGTTTGTCGCCGTTTTTCCGTCTATCAAATTTGTACTAAAACCCAAAGCGTCCAAGCGCTCGTTCGCGCGGTAAAAAACATCTCGAAACATCGTTTCTCCTTTTTAAAATTTGGCGAAATCATAGCCTAAATTTTAAAAAGTGTCAAGTGATGCTTTACGCTTTATGATTTTCTAAGCTAAATTTGCGTAAGATTTCGTCAAAATTAACGAAAGGAAAGAGATGAGCTACAAGATGAGCGAGCTTTGCGAACTATCGCAAACGCCCAAATCAACGATACTCTTTTACGTCAAGGAAGGGCTTTTGCCAGAGCCCGTGAAGGTAAAAGACAACGTGCATCAGTACGGCGAGGATACGCTTTTGATGCTAAATTTCATCAAATACGTCCAGAGCAACTTCCACCTCAGTCTAAAAGAGGTCAAGGCGCTCACGCAGCAAAAGGGCTTTAGCTTTAAGCGCTGCTACGAGGCGCTTTTTGATTCGCTAGATACCTTTATGGGGTCAAATTTCGCCCAGACGCTAAGCGCCGAGCAGGCGTGCGAGAGGCTGGGTATCAGCCAGGCTGAGCTGGATAAATTTATAAAAGACGGATTTATCTTTATGCGCGGCGGCAAGCTAACGGAAAAAGAGGTCGAGATCCTGCAAATCGTGCTAGAGACGCAAAAGAGCGAGCGCGGGCAGGAAATTTTACGGACCTATATAAATTTAGCCAAACAAACGGCCAAAATCGAAGCCGAGTGCGCGCGCGAAATTTACGCGAAAGCAAAGGATAAAAACGCGGCCTTAAAGCTCATTTTTGATAATATCTTGATCCTAAAACCCTACATCTTAAATTTTCACACATTCGATGCCTACAAAAAGGAGAACAAATGAAAGGCGTTTTTTCGGTTAGGGGCTTTTTGCCCTTTTTGATAGTTATGTTTATCAACGCGGTCGTCGATCTTGGCCACAAGATCACGATCCAAAACATACTTTTTAAGAGTATCGAGGATGAAAATTTACAGATCATCCTGACCTCGCTCGTAAATTTGCTAATCCTGTTGCCCTACATTATGCTTTTTAGCGTTTCGGGCTTTTTAAACGATAAATTTTCGCGCACCCGCATCACGAGATACGCGGCGGCGAGCGAAATTTTACTCACGCTTTTTATCACTATAAGCTACCTTTGCGGCTGGTTTTACGTGGCGTTTGGCACGACGCTGCTGCTAGCGGTGCAAAGCGCGGTATATAGCCCCGCCAAATACGGCCTTATCAAAAAAATCGTAGGCGCAGAAAAGCTGGGCGCGGCAAACGGTATCGTGCAGGCCTTTACTATCGTAGCGATTTTGCTTGGTTCGTTTGTTTTCTCGGCGATTTTTGAGAGCTACGCCGCTACTAGTACGGATGCCGGTGAGATGATAAAATCGGTCTGGTTTATCGGCGCAATACTTTTTGTTTGCTCGGTAGCCGAGACGATTTTTACGTTTAAGATTCCGTTTTTCGAGGCAACCGACGCGGAGCTTAAATTTGACGCGAAAAAGTACTTTAAACTAGGCTACCTAAAAGAAAACACGAAGCACATCTTTAACAACAAAAACGCCTTTTTATGTACGCTGGGACTTTCTGTTTTCTGGGCGGTGGCGCAGCTGGTTATCGCCGTTTTCCCCGCTCACTACAAGGCTATGAGCGCGGATAATAACGTCATGATCGTGCAGGCGATTTTAGCCGTTAGCACCATCGGTCTAGTCGCCGGCTCGGCGCTAGCGGGCAGCTACTCGAAAAATCACATCGAGATGGGCATCGTGCCTTTTGGCGCGCTCGGGCTTTTTGTTTCGCTGCTTATGTTCGCGCAGGGTTCAAGTGCTGCGTTTATGACGCTGGCATCGTTTTTGTTCGGTTTTAGCGGCGGCATTTTCATCGTGCCGCTAAACGCAAATATCCAGTTTTTCACGCCCGAAGAGCAGATGGGCCGCACGCTAGCGGGCAGTAACTTTATCCAAAACATCTTTATGGCGGCGTTTTTACTGCTTGCGATGGCGTTTAGCATATTTGCGGTTAGTACGCCGGGAATCTTCGTCATTACCTCTTTTAGCGTGCTTATTTGCGCGCTGGTAGCGATAAAATACCTACCGCATCTTTTTGCTCGTTTGCTTATCATGCCGTTTTTTAGGATAGGTTATACAATCAACGTCGACGGCGTCGAAAATATCCCGCAAAAAGGCGGCGTGTTGCTGCTTGGCAACCATATGAGCTGGATAGACTGGGCGGTGCTACAGATGGCCTCTCCGCGTCCGATAAGATTTGCGATGCATAAGAGTTTTTATGAAATTTGGTACCTAAAATGGCTGTTAAATTTATTTGACGTGATCCCTATCGGCGCGGGAGCGAGCAAAAGCGCGCTAGAAAAGATCCGCGAGTGCCTAGACGCGGGCGACGTGGTGGCGCTCTTTCCCGAGGGTCATATCAGCTATAACGGCCAGATAGACGAGTTTGCGCACGGTTACGAGATAGCCGCAAGCGATACGAACTCCGTCATCGTGCCGTTTTATCTACGCGGTCTTTGGGGTTCGAGCTTCTCACGCGCTCAAAAATACTACCAAAGAATCAGCCGTAAAATAGACGGCAAGCGCGCTATCAGGGTGAGCTTCGGCGCGCCTTTGGCTCCTGAAACCAAAGCCCCGCAGGTGCGCGAAAAAGTAGTCGAGCTATCGTTTTTTAGCTGGGCGGAGTATCTAAAAACTCTAGAGCCTATGCAGTTTAGCTGGCTAAAACACGCCAAAGCGGATCTGTTTAAACGCTCGATGGTAGATAGCACGGGCGCTGATCTAAACAATCTCAAGGTTATCGCTACGGTGCTAGTATTTTTGTCTAAATTTAAATTCGCGTTTTTAAAAGAGCGAAACGTCGGCGTGATACTTCCCTCCTCGGTGATGGGCAGCATTATAAATTTGATGCTATTTATCAGAGGTAAGATAAGCGTAAATCTAAACTACACGCTTAGCGAGCAAAATTTGATCGGCTGCGCGGACAAAGCGGGGTTAAGAAGCATAATCACGTCGCGCCAGTTTATCGCCAAGCTAAAGGCTCGCGGCTTTGAGCTGGAAGAATCTCTAAAAGGCAGACTAATCTATCTCGAAGACGTCGCGCAGGGCATAAGCAAGGCTGATAAAATTTGCGCGATGATAAAGGCGGTTTTGATGCCGCGCTGGCTGCTTGAGCTTATATATTTTCGCGACGTTCGCATCGACGATGATGCTACGATACTCTTTAGCAGCGGCAGCGAAGGCACGCCAAAGGGCATCGTGCTAACGCATAAAAACATAATGGCTAACATCAAGCAAATTTCAGAGATCGTAAACACGGACGGCAACGACGTGATCTTGGCGTCGCTACCGATATTTCACTCGTTTGGGCTTACAGCGGCGACCTTTTTCCCGCTTAGCGAGGGTATCGCCTCGGCTCACGTGCCTGATCCCACGGACGCCTTTGCCGTGGGCAAGATGGTTGCTAAATACCACGCGACGATAATGTTTGGCACTTCAACGTTTTTTAGGCTCTACACCAAAAACAAAAAGCTAAATCCGCTGATGTTTTCTACGATCCGATACGCGATAGCCGGCGCTGAGAAGCTAAACGCGGCCGTTAAGCGCGAGTTTAAGATGAAATTTGGCGTCGAAATTTACGAAGGCTACGGCACGACCGAGACCTCGCCAGTAGTTAGCGTAAATACCGCAAACGTGCTAGAGCCCGAGTTTTTTAAAGAGCTTGTTTTCTCAAAAGAGGGCAGCGTGGGTCTACCGACTGCGGGCACGATAATAAGAATCTGCGATCCTACAAGCCTAGAAAAGCTAGAAAACGGGCAGGCCGGCCTCATCCTAATCGGCGGCCATCAGGTGATGAAGGGCTACTATCTAGATGAGGAGCGCACGAAAGAGGCGATCGTCGAGCTAGACGGCGTGCGCTACTACAATAGCGGCGACATCGGCTTTTTGGACGAGGCTGGCTTCCTAACGATCACGGATAGGCTATCTCGTTTTGCTAAAATCGGCGGCGAGATGATAAGCCTAGGCGCGCTCGAGGCTCAAATCTCAGGCGTGCTGGGCGATGAGGCGACCTTTGTCTGCACCAACGTCGCCGACGAGAAAAAGGGCGAACAAGTCGTTATGCTCTTTAGCGGCGAGATAAGCGAGGAGGACGTGGCCGCGCGCATCAGGGCTTCTGCGATACCTTCTATCATGCAGCCTTCAAAGATTTACAAAGTAGATAGCGTACCGGTGCTAGGAACGGGTAAAGTGGACTTTAAATCAAGCAAAAAGCTAGCAGCCGAGTTAGTCGCCGGCGAGGGAAATTTAGGCGCGTCGGAGGAGGCTTAAATTTACGCTATGAAAGGCAAATTTGGCGGCTAGGTCGTCAAATTTGCCTATCGTCTAAACTCTGCAAAAGACCCCCTGTAAGATTAAATTTTAAAACAGCGATACCCGCTTATAAATACCTAAGTTTAATCATAATATAATCATAATGAAAATAAAACAACAAGGCGAATTTTGAACTTAAATTTAAAACAAAAACTCTTCGGTAGTAAACTTAAAAAGATAGTTTGGTCGGCCATGCTTTTTACGGCGATACTCTGTGCCGCATTTATCCGTATAATCCCAGATTTTTCCACTTTGCGAGGCTTCGCGATAGTTTCCCTTTCCGACTATGGCAAATACAAACAGGGATACTGCCTAAAAGAGGATAGAATTTTACCCAAAGAGGAGCTGTATAAAAGAGCGATAGGGCAGTTTTTAGATTACAAATTGAAATTAGAGCGAATGATTAATGATTATAGGGTTTATACTTATGGTAGTTCCCGTCGCAGCGCATATGAAATCGCATATTATGAATTAGAAAATATAAATTTATCGAATTGGTTTGAGGTATTACAAAAGTATTATAAGGATGGAAAAACAACTGAGGAGATACTGATAAAAGAGTTAAAGGCTAAAAAAACCGATCCTAAAAAATATCTAAAAATATCTTCGGACGGCGCAGGCTTCGGATTTGATAGGCCGATAGTCCTTATTGAAGGTATTTACAAGGATGTTGCAGCCGCTTTGTTTCTTGATAAATTCGTTATATTTAGCGGCAATTATATACAACGCAATCATTTTGAATACCTATTTGATAGAATAAATTTTTCCGAAAAAATCAAAAAATATTATCAGGAGAGGAGTAAGGCATCGTTTGATATAAAACAGGGTTTTGAGCTGGATAATTGCGGAAATCTAAATTATCCATTAGAAGAGTATTATTTAGGTAGTAGAGAAGCAAAAGGCGGCTGAAAAGCCTAATCATTTGAAATTTACCAATCAAATTTTAAATCAAAAAATAAAATTTAACACAAAGGATAAACAATGGCTGTATTTAATCTAAATTTAAACGACGACTATTCAAAACAGTTGCTAAGCTACTATATATGGGGTCAAGATACCCAGCCGCCGGTCGGTAAAGTGGCATCCAATAAATGGATAGATAGAGAAGGAAATATAACGCTAGAAGTCGATGCACAAGAATTTCTAAAAAAGGCCGGAAATTTCGTAAATGCAAAAGACTTTAGACTATTTGAAACATTTTTTAGCGGTAAAACAGTGAGCGGAAACAAACTAAACAATGGAAATATAGCGCTAGATAAAAGCAAATATGAGAAATTTGAGAATGGATTGTATTTTTTAACTCAGAAGCAGTTTGCGGAGCTATTTTATGGAGAATATGAAAATTCTAAAAAAGAAAATGAAATAAAAGCATATGCCGCTGCGAATGATCCTACCGGTAGGAATGCTGCATCCGTATCTTTTTACAACCGAAATCTCGATAACCCAGACTTTGCCAAACTAGCCTTTACTTTCGGAAGTATGGATGTAGGGCTTAACACCTCTAAAATTCGTTATGTCTTAGACGAAAATCTCAATCCTATCCTAGTAAAAGATGTCGAATATCAATTCAATGCGGGAGATTTTGACTTCAAAGGAGGTAATGGTAGCGATTTTGCAAACCATAATATTAAACCAAATCGCTGATCCAAGCGGCATAGGGAAAAAGGTGGCTTTAGATTTCAAGGGAGACAATAAAATAATCGGCAGAACTATCACAAAAGGCGATTATGAGGATACGAAAAGTCTTGAAGCAGATGAACTACAACTGCAGGATTATTTAAAAGGAACATATGGGATTTTAGCTAAAAAGCTAGGAATGCCGTTGCTAAAAAACTTGCTATTTTTAGTAGAGTTTAATCGAATTAAACCGTCAGGAGTTATAGATTATCTTGACGAGAACGGTAAAATAGTAATGTTTAAGGGCAATGAAAATGATAAGATGGTAGGGACAAAAGCTGCAAATTTTGACTTTGATGATGACGTAGATGTCGAATACTCTTTAAAAGGATTTGATGTGGCGCCGGATGCTCTTTTGACAAAACTTTTTGAATTAAACCACTTTAAAGAACATATCTCTAGAGGCATAACCTACGTCGGTGGCGCAGGGAGCGATCGTATAACTGGAACCGATTACGACGACATACTATACGGACACGATAAAGAAGGAAAGGATGATGACGAGGCTACTGATACCTTAGTGGGCGGTAAGGGAAGCGATAAGCTATACGGCGGTAAAGGCGATGATATTCTTGTAGGTCATACTGGCTCTATGATAGATGATAATATACGCGATGAGCTCTACGGCGGAGATGGCTTTGACACCTACTACGTAGGAGACAAGGATGTCATCTTTGATAGCGACGGTAAGGGCAAGGTAGTGCTGGAAAATAAAGAGCTAACGGGCGGCATCTATGACGAAAACCAAAATGCATACCTTAGCCCCGATAAAACTCTAAAATACTATCTAAGCGGCAACGAAACTACACTAATAGTAAAAGATACCGTAAGCGGCAAAACCGTCATTATAGACAATTACTCCAAAGATAAAAAATCTCTAGGTATAGAGCTATCGCAAGCGCCTTTAGAGGAGATAGCGATACTGAGCGATACGACCGGCTCTATGGGTTTGGCGATAGATTCGGTTAAGACTCAGGCTATGGATATTGTAAATTTAGCTTTCTCGCGCGATGCTAATGCTAGGATAGGCGTCTTTGGTTATAATGACCCGGGCGTGCAGACTTTCACTCATCTAACTAACGACAAAAACGCGGTACTATCAGCCATAAACTCCCTGTACGCTATCGGCGGAGGAGACTGGCCGGAGATGACTTGGCATGGAGTATATAACGTAGCCATGTCAAACTGGAGCGAAAAATCAGTCAAAAGACTTTTTGTATTTGGCGACGCTCCGGCAAAAGACGAGGAATTTAAACAAGCGGCTCTAGACGCGTTAAGCGGTAAAAATATCTCCATGATTTCAGGCTCCGCTCCAGGCGGTTCGACGTCTAAGGCTGGTGTAGGTAGAGGAGCTATCGAGGTATACGCTATACAAACGGGTGGAGGTAAGGAGGTTAGCAGTGATTTTAAAGAACTGGCCCAAAAATCGGGTGGAAAATTTATAAATCTAGAAGAATACGATGCGAGAGATTACTCTGTAGCTGATGCGATATACGACTCTATAAACTCTGGAACGGCTAAAGACGACGTCCTAAAAGGCAACGAGAAAAATAACCGCATAGAAGCAGGCGCAGGCAACGATAAAATCTATGGAGGAAAAGGCGATGACGTCATAACGGGCGGTGCTGGAGACGATACTATCTACGGCGAAGAGGGCGCGGATACGTTTAAATTTAATCCCGGAGACGGCAATGACCTAATATACGCGGGTAACGGCGACGTCATCGAGCTTGGCGAGGGTATAAGCAAGGATGATGTTGAGTTTAAAGTAGCCGGAGCAAGCTTTGAGAGTCTAAGGATAGAACTAAAAAATACCAAAGAAGGCATCATCGCTCACGATGAGCTAAACAACGAAAAAGCCGCGTTTAAAAAGGTAAAATTTGCCGACGGTACGTCGCTTAGCTTTAAGGAGATAGTATCCGGGCTAAATTTACAAAAGCTACTTAACGGCTCTGAGGCTAACGACGAAATAGTCGGGACTAAATTTAGCGATACCGTATACGCAAAAGGCGGAAACGATAAGATAAGCACCAAGGAAGGAAACGACTATATCTACGCAGCAGACGGAGACGACGAGATAGACGGCGGCGCCGGAGATGATTTGATATTTGGCGGTAAAGGTAACGACGTCATAACGGGCGGTGCGGGAGACGATACTATCTACGGCGAGGAGGGCGCAGATACGTTTAAATTTAATCCCGGAGACGGCAACGATACTTTATATACCGACTCTAGCGATAAGCTAATCTTAAACGCGGTAAAGGCCGGAGACGTTAAATTTAAGTACGAGAATAATCATCTGCGCGTGAGCTATTCGCAAAATGATAGCGCGCTACTCATAAACTACGCGCTAAATCAAAGCAATCAAATAAAAGGCATCGAGCTTGATGACGGCAGCTATATAACATCTAAAAAGATAAATAAAACCATGCAAAAGATAAGCGAGTATCTAAAAGAAAATCAAGCGAGCGAAAACGATCCGCAAATAAAAAATATAATTATGAGCGGCTGGAGCCAAGGCGGAGAGGACGGCTGGTCTTTGTGATCTAGGCGGTAGTCGGCACCGCTAAATTTACTTTAAATTTTCCGGGGCGGGGCTTAAATTTAGCCTCGCCTCAAAGCGCTATAGATTCTATCTTATATATCTTGCTAAAATTCATTCAAAACTCTGGGCTAAGTCTTAGTTTAAATTTAATACGCCTCACCGTGATGATAAATTTTGGGTTTTAGCGGTTATGGGTAGCGTAAAAATAACGCCCTTTCATCGCGGTTTAGTCGCACGGACGGTCAAATTTGCTTGATAAAACGACTAACTAGCCTACCTAAACGCCAAACGACTACCGCAGACTAGCTAAATTTACACCAAATCCCTGCTGCTAAAGATAAAATATCCGCCCACAAGCATGATTGCGCCTAAAATCAGCGGGTAAAAAATCGAGTAAAGCACGAAGCCAAATACGCTAAAGTTATTTAGCACGAAATTCGATGCCACGCCGATCACGGCTAAATTTGGATCAAATAGGCTAATCGCCGCGATCCTAAAGACTTCGATGGGGTTAATGAGCGCGATAAAAAAGATGATATCCTCGCGCACGTTACTTTTCATCAAAAAGCCCATGAGAGCTAGATCCAAAAACGCTAGCAAGATAAGCCAGAGTAAAAACGCGACGCCTTGACCCATTTCTTGATTTTTGATAGCCGAGGAAATGAGAAATCCAAACGACAAAAACACGAAGCTAAGCGCGAAAAGTAGGGCGGTGTAGAGGCTTAGGATATCCCACGGGATCTCGATTTTTTTAACCAGACCCGCAACTACGGCTAAAACGAACGAGAGCAAAAGCGGCACGAAAATAACGAAAATGCGCCCCAAAGCTTTGCCGAAATAGTATTCGCCCAGGCTAACGGGAAAGCTAAGCATATACTCAAGCAGGTTCGTATCGCGGTCGGCGCTGATGCTGCGTACGGTCGAGATGAGGATAAAAATAGGCACGATAACGATGCAAATTTGGATAAAAAGCAGCAAAAGCCGCGTAAGCCCGCTAAAGCCAAGCACCCGCGAGTCCGTCACGCCGCTAAAGATAAAAGTAACGATAAGCCCCATAAAAACTAGCATATAGATGAGGAACCAGCGCGAGCGTAGCGACTCGGCGACGTCTAGTTTGGCGATGAGTAGCAAATTACGCATGCGCGCATCCTTGAGAGATTAGCTCGTCTTTTATGATCTGCCCCAGATCCATCTCGACGTAGCGGTTTGATATGCCCTGCACCTCATCAAGCCTGTGCGAGATGAAAACCAGCGTCTTTTCGCGCGCAAATTCGCCTAACAAGTCCATAAAATTTCGCCTGGCTTTGGGGTCTAAATTTGCCGTCGGCTCGTCAAACATCATAGCCTGGGTATCTTTAGCAAAGGCGATTGCGATTAGCATTTTTTGCTTCATGCCGCCTGAGAGTTTGTAAAAGGGCTTATGAAAATTTCCTTTTAGATCAAGCTCCATTTTCTCGCAAAATTTCTCTATGTTTTCCTGGGCAACGTTTGAACTTTTGCAGACGAACTCGCAAAGCTCTTTTAGGTTAAATTTAAGCGGCGGCGGCGTTTGCGGGACGAAAGATATCACGCTAAGGGCTTCTTTGCGCGCGGTAAAAGGATCAAAGCCGTTTACTCGCACCTCGCCGCTATTTGGCTTAAATTCGCCCAGTATTATACGCATCAGCGAGCTTTTGCCGGCACCGTTTTGTCCTAGCACGACCGTTTTTTGCCCCTTTTTTATGCTTAAATTTACGTTTTGCAGTATCTTTTGCGAGCCAAAAGCCTTGGTGATGTCTTTTAAGATTATCAAATTTATCCTTTTATATTAGCTTTTTAAAGCCGTTGTCGAATTTCAGCGCGTCGTGGTGACACACGTCGATACAGCGCCCGCAAAGCGTGCAGTCGCCGCCCACGAGACGAAATTCTTTTTTATTTTCGTCGCCGTCAAATTTGGCGTTTTTCTTCGTGATTTCAAGCACGTGAGGCACGAGACAGGTATCGATGCAGACCAAACAGTGGTCGCAGCGATCTTTGTTCCAGCTGACTTTTACGGCGTTGGTGCGGGTTAGTAGCGAATACGTCGCGCCGATGGGGCAGACGTAGCGGCACCAGCCTCTGCGGGAGTAGAAAATCTCGACTAAAAGTATAAAAACCGCAAACCAAATCGCGTGAAAATAGCCGTAAATAACAAACCTAGACACGATGCCCGTCACGCTAAATATCTCAAACACGAGCTGCGAGCTAGCAAAACTCATCGCGATAAAAAGCGCGGTAAAGACGTAGCGCCATTTGGGATCGAACTCGCGGCGTTTGATTATCTTTTTGGCGGCTAAATTTTCGTGTATTTTCTCGCCGATCTCGCCCAAAAAAGTATAAGGGCAAATCCAGCCGCAAAAGGCTCGACCGCCCACGAGCGCGTAAAAAAGCAAAATCGTAGCCGTGCCGATGATCAAATTTATCGGAAACTCGTGCGTCGCGGCAAATACCTGAAAGCTCATAAAAGCGTCGGTCAAATGAAAACCTAAAATCCTTGATCCGCTGATGTCGCCTTCTAAAATTTGAATATCCGCGCGGTAAGAAAGCACGAACAAAATATGCACTAGCGCGATCACGACGAGGCGGCGTCCTCGCCAGCTGAGGCTTTTTTTGCCCTCGCCGTTTTTTATCGTCAGCGTATCGAAAAAATCGACCTTCGAGACCGTGCAACGCGTGCTATATTTATCCATCCGCTACTCTTTAAATTTTGAAATTTCATCCGCTAACAAGCCTAAATCCTCGTCTGATACGTTGTTTAAAAGTCCTTTCATTAGGCTGTTTGGTACTTTATTTTCTTTGTAGTCTTTTAGCCTAGCTAAAATTTCGTCCTTGCTTTTGCCTGAGATTTTAGGTGCCATTACGCCCTTGCCGTTTGCTCCGTGGCAAGGCGCGCAGGATGTTAGGTATCGTTTGCTAACGCCCTCGCTGGGCTGATTTGCGACGCTATTTTGTAGCTGTTTTATCTTTTTTATTTCCTCGGCGTCCTGCAGATTTAGCTCCTCGTTTCGCTCTTGCTTAGGAGCGAAGTCTTGGGGTTTTATTTCGGGTCTGCTGGCATCTTTTATGGGCGCTGAGGGCTGGCTAGTCAGCATAAAAATCATAAGAACCAAGACCAAAGCTCCAAAGATTATCGCTATTTTCTTTCCCATTTTAGCCTCCTATTTTTTTCTAAACTGCTCGTTAAATTCGCTGATTTCGTTTGCTAGAGCGCGGATTTGCGCCTCGTCTAGGGTTTGGACTAGATCTTTCATCAGCGGATTTACCTTTTGCTTGTTCTTATACGCAAAAATCATATCGTAAATTTGATCCGAGGTTTTGTTTAGCAGCGACGGGCCGATGATGCCGTTGGCGTAGTCGTCGTGGCAGGCGGAGCATTTTACGATAAAGTCCTTGCTAAGGCGCCCTTTTACGAGTTTTAAATTTATGCTTTGCAGCGGATTTCGCACCATCGCTAGCGCGCCGACTGAGCGGCTAGTCTCGCTCTCCTCGTCGTCTAGGCCGAATTTGACTCTCTTTTTGCCGTTTATGTCGTAGCTCATAAACTGATCGTAGTCTTTTTGCGCGGTTGCGTTAGCGTCCGCCTTTTGCGTCTCTATCACGCCTGCGGCGGCGGGCGTTGTTTGCGTTTTTGCCGCTTGCGTCGCGCTTTTTTTATCGTCTTTGCTCTCGCAGCCAGTTATCATCGCGGCGGCGGCGAGAGCCGCGAGACAGCCTAAAATTTTGTTTCTCATTTTTATCCTTTGTAAATTTCGTCATAGCCGCGGTTTGGCGCGATGTCGATGATCTGTGCCGGGCAAACCTCGGCGCACACTCCGCATCCGACGCAGCCTTGTTTAAATTCGGGCAAATTTCGCCCGTCGCTTTTAGCCATAGTTATGGCGGCGTCTCCGACCGGGCATAGGCTCACGCACAGATCACAGGGCTTATCCACGCTATTTTGGACGGCGTCTTTTACGGCTTGCTCGCGGTCGTTATAAATTTTACGCTCGAGCATTTTCGTAACGCCGCTTAAATTTACGTTTTCGTTTTTATAGGCAAGACAGGCCTCGCGCCCTCGCAGCACGCCCACGCCCATCTTTACGTCGCTGATTTGCGTCGTGGCGTGATCTAGCGCGCCGCTGGGACAGGCTAAAACGCAAGGGAAAAGGTCGCACAGATAGCAGCCTCGCTCGTGCGCGTCGATGTAGGACGTGCCGTTTGAGTAGCCCTGCGCGATGTCTAGCAGCCCGATGCTGTGATAGGGGCAGACCTGCACGCACTGGCCGCATTTTATGCAGAGCGATTCGAAATTTTTAACCGCTCCCGGAGGCCTTAAAAAAAGCTCGTCCGCGCGTGTTTTGGGTAAAAAATATCCGATGCCGTATCCTGCGGCCGCCGCGCCTGCCGTTAGGGCGATAAAATTTCGTCTATTCATAGCGTTGCCTTTTGAGCGTTATTGGGGCGCATTTTTGGAGAGTCGTCTTCTAAAAGCTTAAGCGGCTCGGAAAAAGGGGCAAGTTTAGCTAGGAAATTTAGCCCGCTAATCACGGTTGAACCGTAAAAAAAGCGCAAAGCCGGATAATACTGCCAAAGCTTGTCGGCGTAAATAAAGTGCGAGTAGGGCGTGTCGCCGATGCCGTCGCGGTTTAGATCCAGTCCTTCGTATTCGTCGAAATAATTACCGCTCCACTCGTTTAGCTCGATCTTTGAGCCAGGAGTGTCGTTGATAGCCGTTTCCATGTTGCCGATAAAGTCGTTGCCCTTAAACACGCTTTTTTCCTGCGTCGCGTGCATTTGCAGCCCGATGACGTTGTATAAAATTTGATTATTTTCGATCAAATTTACGGTGCCCGGATTTAGCGGCGAGCGGTCGGAGTAGATGCCGCGCGAGTTATACAAAAAGGTATTTTCGCTCACGGTAAAGCCCGAGGTGTCTTTTAGCGCGATACCCACGCCAAAGGCTCCGTTTGAGTTGATTATCACGTTTCGGCGCACGAGGGAATTCGTAGAAAACATAAAATACATCCCTACCGCGCCGCCGCTAAATTCGTTATCCTCGATGAGGTTGCCCGCAGAGTACATCGTATGTACGGCGTAGCGATTGTTTTGTCCGTAGTTCTTGCGGATTATGTTATTGCTAGAAAACCACGCCACGATATCGCGGCTGTTATGGACGTAGTTTCGCTCGATTAAGTTTTCGTGCGAATACCATGCGCGCACGGCGTCTCCGCGTCTAGGCACGTCAAAGCCTTCTTTTGAGGTGATGTTGTTATCTCTGATGACGGCTTGGTTGCATTCTGATAGCTCGATGCCGAAAAGCACGTCTTTAAAGCGGTTTTTCTCGACTAAAATATTATTGCCCTTTGCGCAGCTTATGCCCGCATCTAGGTTCATCTGGCTCGTGCCGCTGCCTTCGATGTTTAAATTTATAAGCTTAACGTTTTTTGCCGTTACTTTTATCACGCTTGATTTGCGGTCGCCTCGTATCACGGCGTTTTCGCCTTTGCCTATTATCGTTAGCGGCTTATCGACGATTATATTTCCTTCGTAAAGGCCGTCGTTTAGGCGCAAGATGTCGCCGGGTTCCGCAGCGTTTATAGCGTCTTGCAGCGGGCCGGCGAAGGCCGTCAAATTTAGCGCGCAAAAGAGCAAAAGCTTAAATTTCATTTGGCTTCTTTGAGCTCTTTTTTCTTTGAAAATACGGCTAGGATGCAAAGCGCGCTCATAGCTATCATCACCCAAAATCCTATGCTAGGATACGAATGCGTCGTAAACTGCGCGACCTTGCCGTCGCCAAGCACGGTCGGCATAAACGGTTTTATCTTAAACGCGCCCCACTCTTGCATATTGTGCCCGTACCAGTAAAGCCAACCCGCAAACGCGCCCATAAAAAGCAGCGGAGCGATAGCGGGAAGCACCATGAGCAGGGAGTTAAATTTGCCGTCGTAGTACAAAAAGGCTAGCATGCAAAGCGTGGAAATAAGCAGATAGTAAGGCGCAATCGCGCGCTCGACGTTGCCGCCGTGCTCCATCGGATACATGCCGATGTAGTGGTTTATGGTGTTCATCTCATGCACGTCGCCGCCGTATCCATCAACGTGGAAATAAACCGGGATACCGTCCGGAAAGGCGTCTTTTGGGTAGTTTGGCGCTTCAAGCGCGACGTACCAGATAGGAAAAGAGGGCGTACCGATCTCGGCTTTTTGCTCGATCGCTTTTTGTAGGCTGGCTTTTACGTCGTCCGGCATCAAGTGATTTTTGTACTGAAACGAGGTGTAAAGGTCGTAAATTTTATACGAATACCCGGCAATCGGCTCGCCGGCTGCGATTTTAGCCTTCGCGCCGAACCATCCAAGGACCGGGATCGTAAAACAAACGGTCATCAAAACTAATGCGATAATGGTGTAAATTTGATACTTCTTCATCGTTTCTCCTTTATTAAATTTAAAAAATTTTTCGCAAAAGGCTTTTTAAATTTAACGGAAAAGGCTCGGATTACACGCTCCGAGCCTTAAATTTAGCGGTTAAATTTGAGCCGCTAAGCTCAAATTTAGATTACATTCCCGCGTTTTCGTCGATCCATTTTAGGTATTCGATGATATCTTTGATCTCTTGATCGCTCATGTGCTGATTAGGCATTCTTAGATTAAAGTAATCGATCATAGACTTGATATACTCGTCGCCGTAAAATTTAGACGGATCTTTGACAAAGTCAAACACCCATTTCTCGCCGTTTTCGTGG
Source organism: uncultured Campylobacter sp. (assembly GCF_963526985.1). Lineage (NCBI taxonomy): Bacteria > Pseudomonadati > Campylobacterota > Epsilonproteobacteria > Campylobacterales > Campylobacteraceae > Campylobacter > uncultured Campylobacter sp. The sequence continues at coordinate 17,773 of NZ_CAURPW010000007.1, read as the reverse complement.
CGTAAAAGGACGCCCGTTAGATCCGGGCCGGAGCTAACCTGACCGATGACGTGGCAAGCGTTGCAGCCGCCTTTTAGATATGCGGCTTCGCCTTTAGCAGCAGCCGGACTCATAGGTGTAGCGATCTCTTTAGCGAGGTTATTTTTAGCTCTTAGGCCGACGTCCGCGGTTTTAACCATATACTGCCATACTTGATACTCCCAAAGTATTGCGCCGTTTACGTCGCCTTTTTTATAGGCTTCGTCGGCTTTTGCTTTAGCCTCGGGGATTTTGCCGTATTGATCCAGCGCATCTGTAACCAGCTCTTTTACCTTAGGATATTTTTCGTAATGCTTTTCTTTTAGGTAGGCTACGACGCTTTGGATAACTTCGTCGGTAGCTTTATTTGTAGCGATTACTTTATCGTATTCGGCCTTTAGGGCTTCGGGACTTAGGGTTTTTAGCCTATTTGCTTTTGCCGATTCGTATTTTTTATTCGGATCTTTAACTAGCAAATAGCCCATCATCTCAAGGTGTAATGCGGAGCAAAACTCGGTGCAGTAGTAAGGGAACACGCCCTCTTCGTTGGCTACGAAATTTACGGTTGCGGTTTTACCCGGCTCTAAAGACGCGTGGATGTTGTAAAGATCCACAGTAAAGCCGTGAGTCTCGTCCTGGGCGCGCTCCAGGTTAGTTAGGTGGATAGTTACGTTGTCGCCTTTATTTACCTCGATATGCTCAGGATTGATGTGGCTTCTGATCATCGTAGCGTAGACGGTTACGTTTTTGCCGTTGCGCTCGACTCTTTCTTGTCCGGCAAGAGTTACGAACGGACTTTCTTTGCCCGTGCGAGAGTTTGTTCCCATGGCGTAGGTGGTAGCCGGTTTTAGCTTGCTAGCCTCGATAGAAACTACGTCGTGAGGTTCGCCAAGAGGTATAGGCATATCGTATAAAAGCTCCATCTTAGCACCCGTAGTATCGATTAGCTGGTGGTTTTGCGGGTGAAGAGGACCTACGGGGTTAAAGCGGTCGATTGATAGCTTGTCAAGAGCGATTACGTATTTGCCCTTAGGTTTGGCCGATTTTCCCTCCATTGCGTCTAGGTGTCCGATGTTGTAGTGGACGTTGATCCTATCTAGGACTTTTAAATTTTTATAGTCCCATTTTACGATCTGGCTATCGACGTAAAGCGAGGTATAAAGTACGCCGTCTTGCGCGTCAAATGCCGTGTGTAGAGGTCCAAGGCCGAGTTCTACTTGTCCGTGTAGGGTCTTTTGCAAATCAAGAATCGGTATGCCGTAAGAGTCGGTGCCGGCAAATTCTTTTTTGTCGATTAAATTTTTGATCTTTCTAAAGTCAAAAACCGTAGCGTGCGTATCTAGCTTACCGCCGATAACGATATACCTGCCGTCTGGGCTAACGTCTACGCCGTGCGGGCTCTTTGGCTCTGGGATCAAAAATAGCGCGCCTGCTTTAACGGCAGCCTCTATCGTAACTACTCTGTGGCCGTTTATCTCTCTGTAGTTTTTCTTGTCTTGAGCTAGTTTTTCTAAAATTTGCCAGTTATAAACGTGCAAATAGTCAGTATCGTTTCTGCTTGCGCCCGCTTCAAACGGAGGCAAGCCTTTTTCGATACCTCCGGTGTACATCTCTGAATTTATGGAGTTAGAAAACGCCCAGCCAAAGCTCTCGCCCTTACCCGCATCGCTTAGATCTTGCCAATACGGAGGAAGCTCAAGCGAGAAGGAAGCTTTCTCGTCTATCCTGCCTTTTGGATAGTCGAATTTCCAAAACGTTACCGCGCCGCGGTACGCGCTTTCGTACTCGTCTATCGAGTGGTAGCCGTTATCTAGCGGAGCCGCGTACTGCGCCGCTTCGATGACGTATTCGCTATTTGGAGTGATGAAGCTACCGCCGTGTTCGCTTTTTACGATCGGATTAACGACGATTTGCGTAGTTTCAAAATCGTGCAAATTTATCACCGCGATGCGAGGGTTGGCCTTGTCGTTGATGAAAAGATAATCGCCGACGTATTCGCCGTTTTTCTCTGTTAGAGCAGGGTGGTGAGTGTCGCCCCACGAAAGCTCCTTGCCCCTAATCGCGCCGCTTTTTAGGATAGCCTTAGACTCCTCGTCAAAGCCGTATCCCTGCCAAGGCTCGGGCGTAAAGACGCCGATAAATTTGTAAATCCTCATCGAAGGTACGCCGTAAACCATCACCTGTCCGCTTTGGCCTCCCGAGGAAAAGACGATATAATCATCCTTCTTGCCGCTTGGCTGATACGTTTTAGCAGCCGCTAGGACGTCTTTTTCCGTTAGCCCGCGCGCTTTCATGATAGCTTGCAAGTCGCTATCTGCCGCGCACGCGCTGCTAACTGCAAACGCCATACACGCCGCCGCAACGATGCCTGAACTAAAAATTTTGTTCATTAAAAATCTCCTTTCTTAAGATTTTATTTATAAATTTTAATTTCGCCGTTTATGCTTACGGTTATTATATCCTCATTATTATTAAAAACGCTTATTATCGCATCCGAATTTTTCCCGAGCTTTTCTAGATCCGAAAAATTTGCGCTTGCGCGCCAAACCTCGCCATTATCAAGGCCGATATAAATTTTATCCCGCACGGATAGCAGGCTTTTTATCCGTAGATTCGAGATTTTATAAATTTTTGCGTTTAGGCTTTTTGGGGCGATTTCGCGCGTATTTGACGAGAGTTTCGTATCTAAAAAATTTACGCTCGTTTTTTTGCGCGACAAATTTACGTCCGCTTCGTTTTTTGCGGTTTTATCTGCTAAATTCGCCCCGAGTTTATCGCCATAGTCTTGCGGCAAAACCGCGTTTTGGCTTAAATTTACGTCCGTCTTATCCGCCGCATTTGCTTTAAAGCCGTCCTTGGCGGCTTTGTCTTTAGCTGCGCTTAACGACTGTTTGCTTAGCGAATTTACCGCGCTTGTTTGCGTAGTTTTGGGGTCTATACGCTCGCTAGGGACTAAATTTTCCTCGGATTCAAATTTTACGCTTGCTATCTCTCCGCTAGCTAGCCCTAAAAGCATATCTTGGCCCGTCTGCGCCGCGCTTAAGGCTACCGCGTCTAGTTTGCCCTGATTTTTTACCTCCATCGAGGTCAAATTTAACCTAAAAACCGACCTATCCCAGCCGGTTATTACGGCGGCGCCGTTTATGATTTCGCAGGTTGATACGCGGTATACGCCGCTAAGGTGCGCGGCGGAGAGCTTCTTAACGGACGGGTCGTAGACGAGGAAGATATTTTCTCCCGCCACGGCGTAAAATTTACCGCCTGTTATGCTTAGATGCGTTATGCGCGTATCAAGACCGAGGCTTGAGACGTCCAGCGTCACTTCCCTGGAGTTTAAATCCTTGCTAAATTTAACGATTATTCCGCTAGAAAGCCCGGCGTATAGCTCGCCCGCGTCAAAAGCAAGCGAGGTTATCTCGTCTGCGGTCAAGGTTGTTTGCGCGCTTGGTCGTAGATTTGCCGCATCAATGATTTTTAGCTCGTTTGCCGCGTCGTATAGGGCTATTTTTCCGCCGTTAAGTTCGCTAAAGGCATAGCTTTTTACGTCGGCGCTAGGCTCAAAACCGTAGCTTGCCGAGATTAAAAATAGTAGATAAAAAACGCTCGCTAGCGTGCGTGGATTCAAATCGTTCCTTCTTTGAAATTTAATGAAACTATACAGCGGGCGAGCTTAAAATAATATTGACTTAAATCAACTTTCGTAATAATTTGATATATAAAAATGAATCTGCGTTATAACGTAACACGGGATTTATAAAATCGCGAGCCGCTACTTCTCTAATTTTTCCAATGTTTTTTTGATATTTTGCGGGGTTAAATTTGATATTTCGGTTACGAATTTGCCGTTTTTGTCTAGTATGTAGAGCGAGGAGCTGTGTGCGACGGAGTACTCCATGGCAGACTTTTCCAGTAGGACTTTTTGGTATTTTACGCCGTAGTTTTTGGCAACCCCCGGTAGGTCGTTTACTACGACGCCGTATGAGTCCGGATAAAAGTATTTTGCGTATTCATCCACGTTTTTTGGCTCGTCGCGCTCCGGGTCAAGAGTGACGAAAATCACTATGATATCGTCTCTTTTAAGCTCGTTTAACACGCCTGAAAGGATACCTAAAGTTGCGGGGCAGACGTCCGGACACGAGGTGTAGCCAAAGTATATGATCTTATTTTTACCCTCAAAGCTCTTTAGACTCACCGCGCCGTTTGCGCCCTTACCGGTAAAATCATAATTTTTTTGACCCTCGGCGACGTTTGCGCTTTGGCCGTTAGGGGCGTATTTGTTTGAGTAGAGTGCGAGATAGCCTGCACCAAGAACCGTTAAAATCAGTATAACTGCGATAATAAGCTTTTTCATCATCCGCCCTTTTTAAGTAAAATTTGCGTCTATTGATGCAAGTCGAAGTCTATATAAAGCCCGCTTCTTTTGCCGTTTTCCAGCACCTCAAAACGGTACCTCATGATGTTTATCAGGCATGCGCTTAGCACGACGTTTGAGACGTAGGCGTTATCGCGCTTTTCGACTTCGGCCTTGATGACGCCCATATCCATGTTTACGCCGTGGATCTCAAGGCTCGGGTCTTTAAACCCTTCTAGCCCCTCGATGCGCACGATCGTCGGCTGCATCGTGTAAACCGGCTTTGGCGAGAGGCTAAATTTAACCGTCTTGCCGCGAAACTCTACGCCGCAGGAGTGCTCGGCGTTCATATCGCAAGGAAGCGGGGTTAAATTTGCCCCCACGTCCTCTGCGTTCAAAAAGTCCTCTTGCGCTTGCGGTTTAAAAAACAGATACGCCGAGGTCGCAAAAACCCCGACTAGCGCAACCAAAACGATGAGAAATTTTTTCATTAATGCTTATGATGTCCGCCGTGATCGTGTGCGCCGTGATCGTGTCCGTGTTCGCCGTCTTTTTTAGCGACCGCTTTTGCGACGATGTCTTTTACTTCGAGTTTTTGTCCGTTGTCAAACTCTAGCGTAGCGTCTAGTTTGTCGCCCTCTTTGATCGGGGCTTTTACGTTCATCAGCATCACGTGCAGACCGCCCGGTTTTAAATTCGCCTCTCCCATCGCAGGTACTTCGATATTTTCTATTTGTACCATTTTTTTCATGCCGTCTACGTCTTTATGCGTGTGTATCTCGCCTGTAGCGGCTGCGGGAGAGCTAGCGCCGATTAGTTTTACCGGTTTATCGGTGTTGTTTTTGATATCGAAAAACAGAGCCGTATTTTTAGCGCCGGGAGGAGTGGCTTTAGCGTAGATATCTGAAATCTCGATATCTGCGGCGTTTACAAAGCCCAAAGAGGCGACTACTAGCGATAAAGCTAAAAATTTGCTTTTCATTTTTGCATCCTTCTTAATTAGATTTTGATAGCGGATATTGTAACACAAAAACGAGCGTTTTTTTTAAAATTAAGAGAAAATGTAATATAATTGCAACCTTTATTACGAAATTACGCAACGTTAGGAAAATTTTGAAAAAACTACTCGGCTTACTTATTTTTTCTATCCTTTTTTCTCAAATTTTAGCCGCCAAGACTCTAGCGGACGAAAATTTGAGGGATGCTAAATACTGGCTAAAAAAGCTAAGCGCAGCCGACGTCAGGTACGGCTACTACGAGGCTAAAACCAAAATCATCGTCATAAATAAAGCGCAAAAAACCCTGCAAAGCTTCGAGTATGCAGGCGGAGCGCTGGAGGAAATTTTCTCGCAAAGCGTGATAACAGGCAAAAGCGGGGATAAATTTAAAGAAGGCGACCTAAAAACGCCGGTCGGTGTTTACGACGTTACGGATAAATTTACGCCGCCCGATCCTTTTTACGGGCCGCTTGCGATGTCGCTATCGTACCCAAACGCTCACGACAAGGCCGCACAAAAAACCGGCGGAGGCATCTGGATACACGGTCTGCCGATGAAAGGCAAGCGCGAGGACGAAGTAAAAACGCGCGGCTGCGTGGCGTTTAACAACGATGCGCTGGTGAAATTCGGCCGACTAATCGGCAGCGAGGGCGTCGTAATAATCAGCGAAAGCCAGAAGGTAGACGCTAGCAAAGACGACGTGGCGCGCATTCTGGCGCATCTGCACGAGTGGCTACAAGCATGGCGAGATAACGAAACTAAAATTTACCTTGGCTTTTATGCGGACGAATTTGTAAAAATAGAGGGCAAAAATGCGCTAACGAGGGCTAAATTTGCCGAAAATAAAAAGAGAATTTTCGCGCTAAACGAAAAAAAGAGCATAAAGGCGTCAAATTTTAGCGTGACGCCGTACCCGAATACTAAAGGGCAAAATCTTTTTAGAGTGGTTTTTGACGAGGATTACATTGCGCCTAGTCACGAATTTAAGGGGCAAAAAGAGCTCTACGTGCGGCTAGATAAAGATAAATTTAAAATCTTAACGGAGAAGTAAATGCAAGAAAAAAAAGAAATAGTAAAAAATCAGATCGAGGAAATTTTAAAGGCTAGGAGCGAGTTTTTCGCCGAACTAGACCGCCAAGTGCCAAAGGTTGCGGGTACTGACGTGTTTGACTTCGCAGCGGTTAAGGAGGCTGATCTAAAGGCGCTTTACGCTAAATTTTACTCTTACGATTATAGTATTAGGAAGCTACTTCCTAACGTTTATGAGGCGTTTGGCGTAAATTTCAATGTCTGAACTCGTTTTAAACAGATCCGCCTACATCCATAATCTAACTAAAATTTGCGCCAAAGCCGGCGGCAAAGATCGCGTGATTTTGGTGCTAAAAGACAACGCCTACGGACACGGAGCGACGCTTGTAGGGCGCGAGGCGGCGAGCTACGGTATTAAATTTTGTGCGGTCAAAAACGAGGCCGAGGCGCGCGAGCTGGAGCCCTTTTTCGAGCATATTCTCATCCTTTCGCATATCCCCAACGGCGGCGAGAGCGAGCGATTTATCTACGCCATAAACGACATTTCGCTGATTGCTAAATTTAAAAAAGGCGCGCGCGTACATATCGCCGTCGATACGCTCATGCACCGAAACGGCGTGGCGATAGATGAGGTACGGGCGACGTGCGAGGCGGCTTTGTCGCACGGACTGCAAATTTGCGGTGCATTTACGCATTTTAGAAGCGCCGAGGAGCTTAGCGGAGATTATTTCGTACAGAGGCAAAATTTCGCCGCGGCAAAAGCCGTAGTGCGTGAAATTTGCGGCGGTTCAAATTTGACATTTCACTCGCACAACTCTGCTGCGACCGAGCGCTTCGGCGAGCTAGCGGACGAGTGCGTGCGCGTGGGTATCGCAGCCTACGGATACGCGCAGTTTGACGAGAGTTTGGAGCTAAAGCGCGTGGCGTCGCTCTGGGCGCATAAGGTTAGCGGCAGAGTGCTAAAAAAGGGGCAATGCGCGGGCTACGGCGCTAAATTTTGCGCGAGCGAGGATATGAAAATCGCCGTTTACGACCTAGGTTACGGCGACGGGCTACTGCGCTATACGGGTGAGGGCGAGCTAAAGACGGCGGGCGGACAGCGACTACTTGGCAAAATGTCGATGGATAGCTTTTGCTGCGAAGACGTCGGCGATAAAATTTGCGTATTTGACGATGCGCGCGTTTGGGCGGATTTTTTCGGCACTATCAGTTATGATGTTTTGACTAAGCTCTCGCCTAGCATAAACCGCAGATGGGGTTAAATTTAATAACCCTAAAACCCCAAATATACACTAAAACTTTTATATTTCACTGCTTTTTACGACGACATATCAGACGCCAAAATATCCTTTTAATTGCTTAGCTTGATTTGGTCGTATCGTAAGCCGTAATTATTGCGGTATGTGCGAGAGGTCTGCAATTTTAGCCCTAATGTAAAATATTAAATTTGATAAAAAGTGTCGCAAAGTTTAAATTTAAAGTTTTAAAAGATTGATTAAATTTACTTCAAAATATCCTCAAGTGCTGTTTTTAGATCGCTAAATCTAAAGCTAAATCCGCTTTTTATCAAGGCTTTGGGATAGACTTTTGCACCCTCAAGCAGCACGACGGAGCCCTCGCCTAGCATCAAATTTAGCACAAATTTAGGCACTTTAAAAAACGTCGGTCGCCCTAAAACCTCGCCTAAAATTTGAGTAAATTCGCCGTTTGTACTAGGGCTTGGCGAAACGAGATTAAAAACGCCGCTTTGACGGTTTTGCAAGGTAAATTTAAACGCCTCTAGTAAATCAGCGATGTGAATCCAGCAAAACGCTTGCTTGCCGCTACCGATCTTGCCGCCAAGACCGAGCCTGAATGCCGGCAACATCTTAGCTAGCGCGCCGCCTCGACCTAGCACCACGCCTAGGCGAAATATCGCCGTTTGCGTCCGCGCTTTGGCGGCTTCGCTCTCCCACTCGCATGCTAGCTCGCCCAAAAATCCGCGGTCAAATTTGACCGAGCTCTCGTCGTGGCCAAGCCCGTTTTCATATATCCCCACGGCTGAAGCGCTGATGAAAAAGGGAGGATTTTCTAGCTCGTTTATAGCGCAAACCAGTGCGCGCGTAGTCTCTATCCTGCTTGCACGAAGGCGCTTTTTATACGCCTCGCTCCACCTTGCGGCGATAGAGGCGCCTGCTAAATTTATAACCGCATCGCAGCCGCTGATGAGGTCTTTGAGTGCGTCTTTGTCGGCATAGGCGGCCCTTGGGATAGCTACTATCTCGTGCCCTTGGGCTCCAAAAAAGCGGCAGAGTTCGCCGCCGATAAATCCGCTCGTGCCGTTTACGGCTATTTTCATGTTTTACCTTTTTGATAAATTTACTTTGACGCGGGCGTCAAATTTGACTTTAACTTAAAACCCGAAGCCGAGCCGTTTTGCTTAAATTTGACGGCAAGACCTGTGCTTAAATTCGCCCGTCAAATTTACTTTCTAAAATACTCTTTCACGCCGCTTCCGCCCTCTAATTGCGAGCGTAAATTTTCTAGCGCGGCGATGCGATCTTGAGTGCTCGGGTGCGTGCGAAACAGCGAGCCCAGAGCGCTCTTTACGCCGCTAAAAGGGTTGATGATAAACATATGCGCGCTTTGTTCGTCGGCGTTTGCCATCACGCGTCCGCGCGCGTAGTCCTCGAGCTTTCGCAGCGCGCCGGCTAGGTGCTGGGGCTTGCTCGTTATCATTGCAGCGCCCCTGTCGGCCTCAAACTCCCGCGCCCGCGAGATCGCCATGCGTATGACCGTGGCGGCTAGCGGCATGATGACGGCTAGAGCGATTAACATTAGAGGATTTTGCTTGCCTTGACGATTTGCCGCGCCAAACTGCGCGAAATTCGCCAGTATCGCGATCGCGCCCGCAAACACCGCCGCGATAGAGCCAGTTAGGATGTCGTAGTGGCGCACGTGGCTTAGCTCGTGAGCGAGCACGCCCTCGATCTCGTCTTTGTTTAGCAGATTTAGCAGCCCTTCGGTCACGGCTACCGCGGCGTGGCTCGGGTTGCGACCCGTGGCGAAGGCGTTTGGAACGGCTTCTGGTATGATGTAGATCTTTGGCATCGGCAAATTTGCCTTCGCGCAAAGCTCGCGTACGATCTGATAAAGCCCCGTCGCGTGCGCCTCGTCCACGGGCACGGCCCGGTAGTGCTTTAACACGAGCGTGTCCGAGAAAAAATACGAAAAGAAATTCATCCCAAGCGCAATCAAAAATGCCACCAGCATGCCGCTAGTGCCGCCTATCGCGCCGCCCACGGCTACGAAAAGCAGCATCAGCACCGTCATCAAAAATGCGGTTTTAAAAAGTTCCATTTGTTTCCTTTGCTCGTAAAAATTTTACGAAAATATCTCGCCGCCCTCTTTTATCTTTTCGATAAAGGCAAAAATATCTCGCTCCGCTAGGCGCATCGGAGCCGAGTCCAGCGCGCCTAGATCGTTTAGATAAATCGCATCGTCCGAGTTTAATTTTATGAAAAATCCAAGGTCGCCGTCTTGGCCTATCATATAAAAACCGGGCTCGTAAAGCGCTACATCGTAGGTTTCGTTTCGCTCGGCTAGAGCTGCGCGCCCGTATAGATACGCACCCGCGCCAGACTCGTTAAAAACGTCCACGCACTCCTCGCCATCGATATCTTCTAAAAATTTTAGATATAGCGGCGGAAATTTTATCATCGTTTATCCTTGCCTATTACGGCGTTTTTAAATATTGCGACGTCGGCTTGATACCCCGCTATCTCGCTAAGTTCGCTCTCATCGCCGATTATACAAGCGACTTTGGCGTCAAAGAGATAAAATTGGGCCAAATTTGCGGCCTTTGGCGTAAACTCCCGCTTTGATATAACAAGCAGGTTTGCGCCCGCCGCATTTGCGATTATGCACTCGCTTACGTTCTCGCAAGCTACGCTAAATTTAGCCCCTTTTTCTTGCACCGCTTTTATCATCGCTTTGTCGAATTTAAATAAATTTTGCTCGTCCGCCTTGATCTGATCCGCGTTTTCGCGCCAAAATAGCGGCTCATAGGGCACTAGCTCGTGTCCGATTAATTGCATTTTCTACTCCTTTTTACTTTGTATGCAGTCTTGGCAAACATAACCGCCGCCGCTTATTACGGCATCTTTAGCCTCTATAAATGTGCCGCACTTTTTGCATTCGACGAAATTTTGCGCATCCTCGTCCTCTTTTTTTGCGCCTTTTACGCCTCTTTTGACGCGGGTTTTAAAAAATATCAAATAAATCGCGATTAAAACCGCTAGAAAAGCCAAAATTTTAAATAACATCGCCGCCCTTTATAAGTACGTAATTTCGGTTGCCGCGCCCGTAAATTTGAGCCTTGAGCCCCTCTAGCTCGCTTTGCACGCTGCTTCCTTTGTAGAGTAAAATTTGAGTTTGCGCGTCAAAAAAGCCGTCGCAAATCCCAAGCAAATCTTTTGTTTTCATCAGCGCTCGGCTAGTGATTAGCTGCGCCGTGAAGGCCTCGCCGTCCTCGATCTTACAAGATTTTACGCGGACGTTGGTTAAATTTAGCTCGGCCTTGACGTAGCTTAGAAACGCCGATTTTTTCGGGCTGGGTTCAAAGAGATGCCACTCGCACTCCCTTAAAATCATCGCGAGAAATATCGCCGGAAAGCCCGCTCCGCTACCCACGTCAATCGCCGTTTTAGCACCCGAAATTTGCGGGAAAATTTCGAGCGGAGCTATGCTATCTGCTATCTGCTCGTTTAAATTTTTGTAGTTGGTGAGGCTGTGCACGCGGTTAAATTTAGCCAAAATCTCGCTAAATTTCGCCGTTTGCGCGTCAAAGTCCCTCGGCAGGTCAATTTTCATCTAGCATATGCCCCATCTGCTCTTTTTTCACGCGCAGGTAGTTTTCGTTAAATTTGTTCGCGTGTATCACGATCGGCACGCGAGAGACGATCTGCACGCATTTTAGCCCCGACAGTTTTTTTGGATTATTGGTTAGCAAATTTATCTTTTCGATGCCGAAGTGCTTTAAGATAAAATCCACGATCTCATACGTGCGCTCGTCGGCCTTAAAGCCTAGCTGGTGGTTTGCCTCGATGGTATCAAAGCCCTCGTCTTGCAGGTGGTAGGCGTTTACTTTGTTTAGCAGGCCGATATTTCGCCCCTCTTGGCGTAGATAGATCACCATACCGCCGTGCTCTTCGATGTACTTTAGGCTGGCTTCGAGCTGGTCGCGACAGTCGCATTTTAGGCTGCCGATCGCATCGCCCGTTAGGCACTCGGAGTGGATGCGGACGTTTACGACCTCGCCGAAAGGTCTTTTAAATATCGCCAAATGCTCCTTCTCGCCCTCCTTAAAGGCCTGTATCTCAAACATCCCGAAACGAGAGGGTAAATTCGCCGTATTTGAAAGCTCGATATTCATAAAATTTTAACTCCTATTATGTTACACTAAGCGTAAATTGTAGCGAAGTAAAAGGAAAATTATGTTTAAACGTTTTAGAAGGCTTAGGATAAACCCCGCGATCAGGCAGATGGTGCGCGAAACTAGCGTTGCGGCGAGCGATTTTATCTATCCGCTTTTCGTCGTCGAAGGTAAGGGCGTGAAAAAAGAGATAAGCTCGATGCCGGGCGTCTTTCAGATGAGTTTGGACGAAATTTTAAAAGAGTGCGAAATCGTGCGAAATTTAGGCATAAAAGCGGTTATTTTGTTTGGAATCCCGAGCCTAAAAGATAGCGTAGGCAGCGACGCTCTAAGCGATGACGGCATCATAGCAACGGCGCTTCGAGCGATAAAGGATAAATTTGCAGACCTCGTCGTGATAACGGATCTTTGCTTTTGCGAGTACACCGATCACGGTCACTGCGGTATCCTAGACCACGTCCACCAGACCGTCGATAACGACGCGACGCTGGAAATATCGGCTAAACAAGCTCTGATCCATGCTAGAAACGGCGCCGATATGATCGCTCCAAGCGGCATGATGGACGGCATCATCGCTACCTTGCGCGGGGCGCTGGATACAAACGGATACGAAAATTTGCCGATTATGGCGTATTCGACCAAATTTGCTTCGGCGTACTACGGGCCGTTTCGCGACGTAGCGGAATCAGCGCCGAGCTTCGGCGATAGAAAAAGCTACCAGATGGATAGCGCAAACCGCCTAGAAGCCGTGAGCGAGAGCTTAGAAGACGAGGCGCAAGGCGCCGATATCTTGATGGTAAAGCCCGCCCTTGCGTATTTAGACATCATCCGCGATCTGCGCGAGGCGACGAGACTGCCGATCTGCGCGTATAACGTGAGCGGCGAATACGCCCTGCTAAAAGCCGCAGCAATTGCGGGCGTCATCGACTACGAGCGAGTAATGATGGAGACGCTGGTCGGGTTTAAGAGAGCGGGGGCGGATATGATAATAAGCTATCATGCTAAAGAAGCTGCCGCTTTACTAAGAAAATAGCGGCTCGTCTCGCGAGTATCTTTGCTTGATTTCGTAAATTTCGCCCTGCGATAGGCCGCATGCCTTATCTTGGGACGAAATTTACTTCTTCTATTTAGCTACAAGCGTAGCGAAGTAGAAAACAAGCAAATCTATCTCACGATACTTCGCCTTAAAAATTTGTGGGCAAATTTGGGAATAAAGGGGGCAAAATGCGACACTTTTTGACGCTAAACGACTTCGGTAAAGACGAAATTTTAGAAATGATAAATTTAGCGCGCGAGATAAAAAAAGAGGCAAAGGCGCGAGATTTCAAACCGTATCTCAAAGATCAAAAACTGGCGATGATATTTGAGAAAAGCTCGACTAGAACGCGCGTAAGCTTTGACGTGGGGATGAACGAGCTTGGCGGACATGCTCTATTTCTTAGCTCGAGCGATATCCAGATCGGGCGAGGAGAACCGATAAAAGACACCGCGCGCGTGATCTCGCGAATGTGTGATCTCATCATGGCTCGCGTTAATCGCCACGAGACGCTCGAGGAATTTGCCAAATTTAGCCGCGTGCCCGTGATAAACGGCCTTAGCGATAAATTTCACCCCGCGCAGCTGATGGCCGATCTCATGACGGCTGTCGAATGCGGGCTAAAAATAGACGAGATAAAAGCGGCGTTCGTGGGCGACGGCAACAACATGGCTCACTCGTGGCTGATGCTAGCTAGCAAGCTCGGCTTTGAGCTAAGGATCGCGACGCCCGCAGGCTACGAGCCGGACGGCGAAATCCTAAATTTAGCGATGAAAAACGCTCAAATTTCGGGAGCTAAAATTTATCTAACTCATGACGCAAAAGAAGCCGTCTCGGGCGCTAACCTCGTCACTACCGACACCTGGGTCTCGATGGGACAAGAGGCGGAAAAAGAAAAGCGCCTGAGGGATTTTGCAGGATTTTGCGTGGATGAAAATTTGATGAAATTAGCCGCGCCCGGCGCGATATTTTTGCACTGCTTGCCTGCCTACCGAGGATACGAGGTGAGCGAGGCGGTGTTTGAAGCGCATGCGGATGAGATTTTCGCCGAAGCCGAAAACCGCCTGCACGCGCAAAAAGGCGTGATGGTGTGGCTGGATAGGCAGCGAAACGGGTAAGTTAAGGAAGTAAATGAAAGAAAAAAATCTACAAAAAACATACGAAAAAATAGATGAAATCTCAGACGAGCTCGGGATAAAAGAGGGCGAGAAAACGATATTTGAGATCGTGCCGACAAGCGATCCGAGTCAAATGAGCCTCAGCCTAAAAAGCGGCTCGTGGGACGGGGTGGAGCCGTGGTTCGGCATTGACGAAAATCAAAATTTGCACACGATGGTTTCGTTAAAATCGCTCTCGCAGCTCATCGAAGCCTACCGCAACGTCCAAAAGGAAAATTTCGAGCTAAGGCTTGAAAAGACGATCTGGCAGAACGTGCCGATAGATTTTGCGGACGTTTGGGTCGTGGCGATGGACGAGATACGCAAGATCGCCGCAAAAAGCAAAAAGAAAAAAAGCATCGACGTAAATTTGGAAAAACTGGTAAAGGATATCAAAAAGCAGCATCCTAATCTGTTCGTCGATATGCAAAATATAATAAAAAACGCGAGGAATAAAACGCTATGATAGATTTTGACGCTTACGTGAAGTATTCGCGCCCGGGACCGCGCTACACGAGCTATCCGACCGCGCCTGAGTTTAGCGATAAATTTAGCTACGAGGACTATATAGCCGAGCTAAAAAACCGCGACGCCTCGCGCCCGCTTTCGCTTTATTTGCACCTGCCGTTTTGCCGCAGCGCCTGTTATTTTTGCGGTTGCAACGTAATTTATACGAGCAAAGAGGACCGCAAAACGCGCTATATGCAGTATCTGCAAAAAGAGCTCGATCTGCTAGTGGCGAACCTCGATACGAGCGCGCCCGTGCTACAAATGCACTTTGGCGGCGGCACCCCGACGTTTTACGGTGCGGATCAGCTTGATGAAATCATAAAAATGATAAAGGCTAAATTTAAAAATTTCTCGCCCGAGGCTGAAATCAGCTGTGAAATCGACCCGAGATTTTTAACGTCCGAACAGCTTGACGTGCTGATTTCGCACGGCTTTAACCGTATCAGCTACGGCGTGCAGGACTTTGACGAGCGGGTGCAAAAGGAGATCCACCGCATCCAGCCCTACGAGATCACCAAAAACGCCGTAGATATGGCGCGTGCTAAGGGCATAAACTCGATAAATATGGACTTGATCTACGGCCTGCCGTATCAGACGATTGAAAGCTTTAAAGCGACGCTGGATAAGGCTCTGACGCTGTCTCCGGACCGCCTAGCGGTGTTTAACTACGCGCACGTGCCGTGGATAAAAAAATCTATGCGTAAATTTGACGAAGCTACGCTACCAAGCCCTAAAACCAAGCTAGAAATTTTAAAATACACGGCCGAGTTTTTTATCAAAAACGGCTACAAAATGATCGGCATGGATCACTTTGCAAAGCCGGGCGACGAGCTTTTCGGCGCGCTTGCTAACGGCACGCTTCACCGAAATTTCCAAGGCTACACGACCAAGGGCGGAGCCGATCTAATCGGCATCGGACTAACTAGTATCGGCGAGGGACAAAGATACTACGCTCAAAATTTCAAGGATATGGACGAATACGAAAAGGCCCTAGATAGCGGCGTTTTGCCGTATTGCAAGGGTATTTATCTAAACGAAGACGATCTAATAAGTAAAGCCGTGATCATGAGTCTGATGAGCAACTTTGCGCTTGATATCAAGGCGGTCGAGGCCAAATTTGACATCAAATTTTTCGAGTATTTTAAGGATGATTTGGTTGAGCTTGAAAATTTGAGCGAATTCGTAACCGTAACGCCCGAAAAAATCAGCGTAAACGAGACCGGCACGCTAATCATCCGCAATATCGCGATGTGCTTTGACGCGTATCTGAAAAAAATACCGGAAAATTTACGCCGATTTTCAAAAACGGTTTGATGGGTGGATATGTTTAAATTTAGCGAAATTTCGGATAAATGCGTAAAATGCGGCAAATGCATACAAGTCTGTACGATCCATCATGTAAACCCCGACGAAACGACCTCTCCGCGCGGCTTTTTAGACCTCGTGGGAGCCTACGAGCGCGGCGAGCTAAAGCTTGATAAAAACGCTAAAAATATCTTTGAAAGCTGCTTTTTATGCACGAGCTGCGTCGAGGTCTGCCCAAACTCCTTGCGCGTGGACACGGCGATAGAAAACGTTCGACGCGACATCGCGGAAAAATTCGGCATCGCGTGGTATAAAAAGGCGTTTTTTTGGCTACTGCGCCACCGCGCGGTTATGGACTTTTGTGCGAGGCTGGGCTATGTGTTTCAAAGCTGTGCGTTTAAGATCAAAGAAGGCGCGATGAGTCCGAGATTTAGCCTACCGATGGTGAAAAAAGAACGACTTTTGCCAGCTGCTAGCAAAAAGAGCTTTTTAAACTCGCACGCCGAGTTTATCGACAACGGCGGAGAAAAAACTATCGGAGTTTTTATCGGCTGTATGGGAAACTACGCATATACGGGCGTCGGTGAGGCTCTCGTTAAGATCGCGCGCGAGCTTGGGCTAAATTTAAATTTGATGAAAAAGCAGGCCTGTTGCGGCGCGCCGGCGTATTTTACGGGGGGTTTTGCGACGGTCGAGGTTTTAGCAAAGAAAAATATCGAGTATTTCGAGCGGCTTTTGTTAAATTTAGACGCTATCATCGTGCCGGAGGCGACTTGTTCTGCGATGATAAAGATCGACTACGAGCACTTTTTCCATGATGACGAACAGTGGCGAGAGCGCGCAAAAGCAGTGAGCAAGAAGATATTTTTAGCGACGGAGTATTTTGAAAAATTTACGAATTTGGCTGAAATTTTGGCAAAAAAGGGCAAAAACTTAGCCTCCGTGACCTATCACGATCCTTGTCACGCTAGAAAAATGCAAGGCGTCTTCAAAGAGCCTCGCAAACTGCTCGCTCAAAACTACGAAATAACAGAGATGAGCGATCCAAACGAGTGCTGCGGTTTTGGCGGAGTGACGATGCAGTCTGAAAAATATCACCTAAGCCGCGCGGCCGGACAAAGAAAATCCGAGATGATAAAAAACTCGGGCGCAAAGATCGTAAGCGCGGAGTGTAGCGCCTGTAAAATGCAAATTTCAAATGCGTTGCATATAGACGGCTCGAACGTAAAATGCGAGAACCCCATCGAGCTCATAGCAAGAGCGCTGGAGTAAGGCGCTCAGTCAAATTTATCGCAATTTTATTCATTGTCGTATATAATCCAAACAGTTAAATTTGGTGCAAGCAAAAAGGAGAAGCATGAAAAAAATCGTCGTTGTTTTTTTATTGCTTTGCAGTGTTTTACTCGCAAATAGCGAATATAATATCTTCGTAAGCGCATTTGGCGACGACGTAACACAAGAATCCATAGAACGCGAGCGAGCCGATATAGAGCGTAAAGTCGCTAAGATAGACGGCGTAAAAGCCGTAGTTAGCGGTAGATTCGGTAGGTACCGCTCTATAGCGGTCAAAACGCGTACCATGAATAAAAACGATATTAAGGTTCTGACGCAAAAGATTAAGGCGGCTGGATTTAAAGAGGCTTATGCGCTAGTCGCCAAAGAAGACGAGGCTCAAATAGGTATCGTAGAGCAAAAAACAGGCGAGGAAAAACCGCCTACGAAACCGCATTCAAAACTTAGAAAAGATTTAAAATTTAAAGAAGCTCCGGAGCCTATGGGCTAAAGAAATTTTCTAACCAAAGGCATGTTTTTATAAAAATAATATAAAACGCGACTATTTTTTGCAAAAGTCTTGACTTTGAGAAGAAATTGGGCTATAATCCAACTTTCACAAATCAGGATGCTGGTGTAGCTCAGTTGGTAGAGCTACTGCCTTGTAAGCAGTGGGTCGGCGGT